>JAYUMO010000337.1:0-14753 GCA_043762555.1 Gemmatimonadaceae bacterium
GCGGATGGAGGACGAGCTCCATGCGTCGGTGGTCGGCCAGGACGAGGCGATCCAGGCGCTCAGCCGCTCGATCCGCCGCAGTCGCGCCGGGCTCAAGGATCCTTCGCGGCCGATCGGGTCGTTCATCTTCTCCGGCCCCACCGGGGTCGGGAAGACCGAGCTCGCCCGCGCGCTCGCCAAGTTCCTCTTCGCCGATCAATCCGCGCTCATTCGCGTGGACATGAGCGAATACATGGAGAAGTTCTCCGTGTCGCGGCTCATCGGCGCGCCCCCGGGCTACGTCGGCTACGAGGATTCGGGCACGCTCACCAAGGCCGTGCGGCGCAAGCCGTACAGCGTGGTGCTGCTCGACGAGATCGAAAAGGCGCACCCGGACGTGTTCAACATCCTCCTGCAGGTGCTCGACGAAGGGCACCTCACCGACAATTACGGCCGCGTGATCGACTTCAAGAACACGGTGGTGATCATGACGTCGAACGTCGGGGCGCGCGACATCACCAAGGGGAAGGCGCTCGGCTTCACCACGCCGGACGACAAGCAGAACTTCGAGCGGATCCAGGAGAAGGTGAAGGAGGAGATCCAGCGCACGTTCAACCCGGAGTTCCTCAATCGGTTGGACGACACGATCGTCTTCCACCCGCTGTCGAAGGAGCACATCTCCCAGATCGTCGCGATCCTCCTGCGGGATGTGCAGCGCCGGCTCTCCGAAGAGGAGATCGTGCTCAAGCTCACCGACGCGGCGAGCGAGTTCCTCACGACGCACGGCTATGACGAGAACTTCGGAGCCCGGCCGCTCAAGCGCGCGATCCAGAAGTACATCGAGGATCCGCTCTCCGAGAAGATCCTCGTGGCCGATTTCGCACGTGGCGACGAGGTGGAAGTGGATGTCGCCGCCGACGGCGGCAAGCTCGAGTTCCGAGTCCTGACCAAGACCGGCTGACCCCTCCGCCCTCCGACGGCGGACCGGCCGAGTGACCCGTTGTGGGCCATTCGGCCGTTTCGCGTGTATCTTTAGCGAATGTCTCGCGCCACTTTTCCCTCTGTCATCCTCCTCGCGGCCACCGTGCCTGCGCTCGCCCAGGCGCCGGAGGCACCGGTACCGTGTTCGATCCCGGATACCGTCGCGATCACGGGGAACGTGCGCGTCGCTCGGTCCACGATCGTCGCCGATGCCGGTATCAAGCCGGGTGATACGCTCAATTACCGCGTGATCCAGCGCGCGATCAAGAACGAGTTCGCCACCGGCCAGTTCGACGACGTACAGGTGAAATGCGACATCAACCCCGTGACCGGCCGATCCGTTCTCCGGGTGCACTTCGTCGAGCGTCCCTTGCTCGCGACGGTGGCAGTGACGGGCGCGCAGGTGGTCGCGACGAGCACCGTGCGCGGCGTGATCGAGCTCCCGATCGGCCGCGCCGTGGACCCGGCGCTCGTCTCCCGGTCCGTGTCGCGGATCGATTCGATCTACCGCGGGCAGGGCTACTACCTCGAGCACGTGAAGGTGGACTCCGCCGTCACCGATGGGCGGCTCTCGCTCACCTTCGCCGTGAACGAGGGGCGGCGGCTTGCCATCGCCTCGGTGCAGATCGTGGGCAACAAGCAGATCAGCACCTCCACCATCACGTCGACCCTCGAAACGAAATCGGAGGGATTCTTCTGGTTCCAGACGGGCGAGTTGGACGAGGAGAAGCTCGCCGCCGACATCGGCGAGAAACTCCAGAAGCTCTACCGGGATCACGGGTTCATCGATTTCCAGGTGCTCAACGACACGCTGCTGGTCGACTCGTCGTCGGGGAAGGGGATCCTCCGCGTCACCCTGAGCGAAGGGCCGAAGTACCGGATCGGGACCTTCGAGGTCGTCGGCAACCGGCACTTCTCGACGGACGAGATCCGCGCCTATTTCCCGTTCCTCGGCGAGGGGCCGTCGATCACGGCGCGCATGATCACGCTGGTCAGCGGCGAGCTCCCCGACCCGACCGTCTTCAATGAGGACGTCTGGAACGACGCGACCACCCACGTGCGGCAGCTCTATAGCAACGACGGCTACATCTACGCCCAGGTCCGCGGCGTGGTCGAGCGAGGGATCCTCAAGGATCCCACGCCGAAGGACACCACGCATGTCGTGAACCTCCGCTGGGAGATCGACGAGCGTACGCCGGCGACGATCAATCGGATCGACATCACGGGGAACGACTACACCGGCGAAGGGTGCATCCGCGAGCAGCTCGTCCTCCTCCCGGGCGACGTCTTCAATCAGGACCGGTTGCTGCGCAGCTACCAGAACATCCAGAACATGGGCTTCTTCGAGTCGCCCCTCCCCCCGCCCGATACGCGACCGGCGAACGACCAGGGGGACGTGGACCTCATCTTCAAGGTGAAGGAGAAGAAGACGGGGACGATCAACTTCGGCGCGTCGGTGGGGCAGGGGACGGGGGTGGGCGGCTTCATCGGACTCGACCAGCCGAATCTGTTCGGCACCTGCAAGCGCGGCACGCTCCAATGGGCGTTCGGGCGCTACAACAACGACTTCCAGATCACCTACACCGATCCGTCGTGGGAATACACGCGGATCTCGATGTCGGTGTCGGCGTACCACACGCAGACGCAGTACGTCGTGGCCAACCTCGGCCGCAGCATCCGCACCGGCGGTTCGCTGCAGTTCGGATTTCCGGTGCGGGGCTCGCCCTTCACGCGCGTCTTCCTCTCGTACGGCGCGGAGGCGGTGGAGTTCGCGGGGGGCGCCCCGGTGCGCGACACCACCGTCAACACGAACCAGAACTTCCGCTCCACGATCGGGGTGAGCATCACGCATGACAATCGAGTGGACATGCCGTTCGCGTCGGGGGGCTCGATGCGCACCGTGGGGGTCCAGTTCAATGGCGGACCCCTCGGCGGCACCGCGGACTTCGAGCGCATCACGGCCGAGTTCCGGAACTACAATACGCTGGCGACGATCGGCGGCGGATCGCCGACCTCGCAACCGATGAAACTCGTGCTCGGATTGACCGGGCGGACCGGCTTCGTCTTCGGCTACACCGGCCCCTTCTTCTATTCGCAGCTGTTCACCATGGGCGGCACGCAATACGGCGAGATGCTCCGCGGCTATCCATCCTTCGCGATCACGCCGCACGGCTATGAGCCGGCGAGCACGCAGCAGGCGACCGTGGCGTCGTTCGGCAGCTCCTTCTTCTCGATGACCGCCGAGTTGGGCCTGCGCTTCAGCGCGACGGTGTACGGGGACCTCTTCTTCGACGCCGGCAACGTGTACGCGCTGCCGCGCGACTTCGACCCCACCCGCCTCTTCCGCGGCGCCGGGCTCGGCGTGGCGATCATCACTCCGCTCGGCCCGCTCGGCCTGGATTACGGCTACGGCTTCGACCGCAAGAACGGCTTCGGCCAGCCGCAGCCGGCGTGGCAGCTGCATTTCAGACTCGGCAATATCTTTCAATAATCCACTATGGGAGTCCGTATGAACTCGCTCACTCGGGTCGCGCTCAGTGCGCTCGCCATCAACCTCACCCTCGTGACGGTGGCCGGCGCCGGCGCGCAGGCAAGCACCAAGATCGGCTACGTGAATTCGCAGAAGCTGCTCCCGCAGGCGCCCGGCTTCACCGACGCGCAGCAGCAGATCGAGACGGAATCGGAGGGCGTGAAAGCGCAGGAACAGAAGATGAGCGATTCGCTGCAGTCGGCGGTGCAGGAGTACCAGCGCGTGCAGGCGACACTCACCTCGGCGCAGAAGGCGCAGCGGGAACAGACGCTCGCCGCCAAACGGCAGGACTACATGCAGCGGGCGCAGCAGCTCGAAGGGCGCTTCCAGCAACACCAGGCTGAGCTGATCCAGCCGATCATGGAACAGATCCGCGGGATCATCGAGCAGATGCGGGCCGACGGAGGCTACGCGGCCATTTTCGACGTGGGCACGACAGCGGGCGTGGTGGTGGCCTGGGATTCCACGGCCGACATCACGGCGAAGGTGCTGGCCAAGCTGATCGAGGCAGGACCGGCGAAGACCGCGGGGAAGACGCCGAAGCCGGCCGCCAAGCCGGCCACCAAGCCGCCCGCGGCCACTGCGACGCCGACAGGTGTCACCCGTCCGCCGACGCCGCCGCGAGGCCGTTGACGGCACGCACCCCCTCCACCGGCGGCCTTGGAGCCGCGGGTGACTCTTCGCCGTCGCTCACCGCGGCCGAGATCGCGCAGCGCGTGGGCGGCACGCTGCACGGTGACGGGACGGTGCGCGTACGCGCGGTCGCGCCGCTCGCACGGGCAGGCGCGGATGACCTGAGCTTCCTCGGGGGCGCGGCCTACCTGCCGGATTTCCAGGCGTCGCGCGCCGGCGTGGTCCTCGTCGCGAAGGAGTTCTCGGCGGCCGGAGGCCCCGCCTGCCGCGTGGTCGTCGAGCGGCCGCCGGAAGCGATGCTGAAGGTCCTCCCGCTGCTCTACCAGGCGCCGACCGTGCCGCCGGGGGTGCATGCCACGGCGGTGATCGGCCGGGGCGCGCGGCTGGGCCGCGACGTCTCGATCGGTCCCTACGCGGTGATCGGCGAGCAGGCCGAGCTCGGCGATCGCGTGGTGATCGGCGCGCATTGCGACGTGGGCCGCGACGCGCGCCTGGGCGACGACTGTCATCTCGTCGGCGCGGTGACGCTCTATCCCGGCGCGGTGCTCGGCCTTCGCGTGCGCGTGCACGCGGGGGCGCGCATCGGCTCGGACGGCTTCGGCTACGTCTCCGCTGAGGGGGCGCACCGGAAGATCCCGCACGTGGGCCGCTGCGTGATCGAGGATGACGTGGAGATCGGGGCGAATACCACGATCGACCGCGGCAGCATCGACGACACGGTGATCGGCGCCGGCACCAAGATCGACAATCTCGTGCACATCGCGCACAACGTGCGGCTCGGGCGGCTGTGCTTGATCGCGGCGCAGGTGGGGATCTCCGGCTCGACGACGCTCGGCGACGGTTGCGTGCTCGCGGGGCAGGTGGGGGTGGGCGGGCACCTCACGATCGGGGCGCAGGCGACCATCGCCGGCCAGTCGGGGGTGTCGAGCGACGTGCCGGCCGGCGAGACCTGGTCGGGGACGCTCGCCCGCCCGCATCGCGAGACGCTGCACGCCCAAGCGGCGCTCGGCCGGCTGGCGCGCATCGTGAAGGAGCTGGAGCGGCTGGTCGGCCGACGTGATCCGTGACGCAACCCCCGCGCCGTCGCACGGTGGCGGCGAGCGTCTCCCTCGAGGGCGTGGGGCTCCATCTCGGCAAGCAATGCCGGCTCACCTTCCGCGCGGCCGCATCGGGGCGGGGGATCGTCTTCCGGCGGGTGGACCTCCCCGGCGCGCCGGAGGTCCCCGCGCTCGCGCAGCACGCCGTGCAGGTGGAGCGCCGCACGCAGATCGGCAGCGGGGAGCGCGCACTGCACACGGTGGAGCACGTGCTCGCGGCCGTGGTGGCGCACGAAGTGGACGACCTGCTGATCGAGATGGACGCGCCGGAACCGCCGATCCTCGACGGGAGCGCTCGGCCCTTCTTCGACGCGCTCGCCGGCGCGGGGATTGCCGAGCAGGATGGGGCGGTGCAGTATCTCCGCGTCGGGGCGCCGGTGCTCGTGGCGGATGGGGACTCCCGGTACGAGGCGCATCCGGCCGACCACTTGTCGCTCGACGTCACGATCGACTTCCCGCATCCGGTGATCGGGCGGCAGTCGCTCGCGCTCGACCTCACCGCCGAGAGCTTCGCGCGGGAGCTGGCGGGAGCGCGCACCTTCGGCTTCCTGCACGAGGTGGAGGCGCTGCGCCGGATGGGACTGATCCAGGGCGCGTCCACGCAGAACGCGGTGGTGCTGGATGACGTGGGCCCGGTGGACGCGACGTTGCGCTGGCCGGATGAGTTCGTGCGGCACAAGGCGATGGATTGCGTGGGCGACCTCGCGCTCGCGGGGATGCGGGTGCACGCGCGCGTGGTCGCCCACAAGCCGAGTCACCGCGGGACGGTGGCGTTGGTGCGGGAGCTGGTGAACCTCGCCGCGAAGGAGACGCGGATGCTCACTGTCGAAGAGATCATGAAGGTGCTGCCCCACCGGTATCCGTTCCTACTCGTGGACCGGATCCTCGAGCTGACCGACAAGCGGGTGGTGGGCATCAAGAACGTGACGATCAACGAGCCCTTTTTCCAAGGGCATTTCCCCGGGCATCCGATCATGCCGGGCGTGCTGATCATCGAGGCCATGGCGCAGGTGGGCGGCGTGCTGCTGATGGGCACGGTGGCCGATCCGCAGAGCAAGGTCGTGTACTTCACCTCGCTCGACAACGTGAAGTGGCGGCGGCCGGTGAAGCCGGGCGATCAGCTGCGCTTGGAGATCGAGCTGCTGCAGATCCGGGCGCGCATCGCCCGCGTGCACGGCAACGCTAAGGTGGACGGCGAGGTCGTGTGCGAGGCCGACATGAGCGCCATGGTGATCGACCGGTGAGCGCCCGTATCCATCCGACGGCCATCGTGTCGCCGGACGCACAGATCGGCGCCGACGTGGAGATCGGCCCGTTCGCGATCGTCGGCCCCCACTGCGTCGTGGGGGACGGCTGCGTGATCGCGCCGCGGGTCTCGCTCGAGCGCTACGTGACCCTCGGCCGCGGCGTTAAGGTCGGCACCGGCTCGATCCTCGGAGGTGATCCGCAGGATCTCAAGTACAAGGGCGAGCCGACCACCGTCGAGATCGGCGACGAGACGGTGATCCGCGAGTACGCGACGATCAATCGCGGCACCACCGAGTCGATGAAGACCACCGTGGGGCGGAACTGTTTCATCATGACGTACGTCCACCTCGCTCACGATTGCCACGTGGGGGACCACGTCATCATCTCGAACGGCAGCCAGTTCGCGGGGCACATCACGATCGAGGAGCGCTGCATCATCTCGGGCCTCGTCGCGGTGCATCAGTTCGTGAAGATCGGCGCCTTCAGCTTCATCGGCGGCCATTCGCGGGTGCCGAAGGATGTGCCGCCGTACCTGAAGGCGGTGGGGAGTCCGATCAAGCTGTACGGGCTCAACACCGTCGGTTTGCAGCGGAACAATTTCAGTCCCGAGGTGGTGCACGAGCTCAAGCGCGCCTACCGCCTGTTCTTCCGGTCGGAGCTCAACGTGTCGCAGGCCATGGAGCGCGCGGAGCACGAGCTGCAGCCGTTCCCCGAGGTGACGCATTTCCTCGAGTTCGTCGGCGCGAGCGGCCGCGGCGTGGTCGTGTGAGCGCCCGCCTCAAGGTCGGCGTCATCGGCGCGGGCGGGCTGGGCTATCACCACGTGCGCCTCTTCCGCGACATCGCGGGGGCGGAGCTGGTGGGGTTCCACGACACGTCGACCGAGCGTGCGGCGAAGGTGAGCGCGGAGCTCGGCGTGCGTCAGTTCGAATCGCTGGACGCGCTCCTCGACGCCACGGAGGCGGTGACCGTGGTCGTCCCGACGCGCGCCCATCACGCCGTGGGGATGCGCGCCATCGCGGCCGGACGCCACGTGCTCATCGAGAAGCCGATCGCCGCCACGCTCCAAGAGGCGGACGACCTGCTCGCCGCCGCGAAGCGCGCCAAGGTGATCGTGCAGACGGGGCACGTGGAACGGTTCAACCGCGCCGTGCGCGCGGCGCTCCCGCACATCGACCATCCCGGCTTCGTCGAGAGCAATCGCCTCGCGCCCTTCAACCCGCGCGGCGCCGACGTGGCGGTGGTGCACGACCTCATGATCCACGATATCGATCTCGTGCACACGGTGGTCGGCGGCACGGTGGTGGACGTCGCGGCGGCCGGCATCCCGGTGCTGACCCCGGCGGTGGACATCGCCAACGCGCGGCTCACGTTCGACAGCGGCGCCGTGGCGAACATCACGGCGAGCCGCGTCTCTCGCGAGCGCTTCCGGAAGCTGCGCATCTTCCAGCGCAGCGGCTATCTGTCGCTCGACCTCGCGGCCGGGAACGGGGAATTCTTCCGCCTCAAGGGGAATCTGGATCTCGCGTCGCTCGCCGAGGCGCCGCGGCAGCTCGAGGATTTCATGGAGCGGATCGCGCTCGAGGCGCCGGACGGGGAGCCGCTTCGACTCGAATTCGAGAGCTTCGTGGCGGCCGTCCGCGGCGAACAGCCGGTGGCGGTGAGCGGCGAGGAGGGCCGTGACGCGCTCGCGGTGGCGGCGCGGATCGTGGCCGAGATCGAGCGCGCGATGCCGCGCTTCGGAAGTGTACCGGCGGCGCGCCGTGCGTGAGCTGTTGTTCGTCGCCGGCGAACCGTCCGGCGACCTCCACGGCGCCGGCGTCGCCGCCGAGCTCCGGCGCCGCGCGCCGTCGGTTCCCCTCGCCGGCATCGGCGGCGCCCGCATGGCGGACGCCGGCGTCACGCTGCTCGAGCACACCGATCGGCTCGCGGTCATGGGATTCCTCGAGGTGCTCGCGCACGTCCCGCGGCACTGGCGGCTGCTCGCGGCGCTGAAGGCGCGACTCCGCTCGGGGCAGGTGGGGCTCGTGATCCTCATCGACTATCCCGGCTTCAACATGAAGGTGGCGGCGGCCGCGCACGCGGCCGGTGTGCCGGTGTTGTACTACATCACGCCGCAGGTGTGGGCGTGGGGCGCCAAGCGGATGGCGGAGCTCGCGCGCACCGTGACGCGCGCGGCGGTGATCCTCCCGTTCGAGGAGGCGTTGCTCAGCGCCGCCGGCGTCAAAGCGACGTTCGTGGGGCATCCGTTGCTCGACCGCGCGGCGGAGGCGCTGCCGTCGCGCGCCGCGGCGCGCGAGACGCTGGGGCTCGCCGGCGCAGCGTCGGTGCTCGCGCTCTTCCCGGGGAGCCGCCGGAGCGAGATCGAACGGCATCTCGATCCCTTCGTGGCGACCGCGCAGGGGCTGCGGCGCCGGATCCCGGGGCTACGCGTGGTGGTGAGCGTCGCGCCGGGGATCACGCTGCCGCCGGAGCGCTGTCCCTTCCAGCAGGTGCACGCGAGCTCCTTCACGGTGTGGCGCGCGGCGGACGCGGCGCTCTCGAAGAGCGGCACGTCCACGCTCGAGGCGGCGGTGGCGGGCTGCCCGCTCATCGTCGCCTACCGAACGAGCGCGATCACCTATGGGCTCGCGCGGCGGTTGGTGCGCATCCCGCGCATCGGCCTGGTGAACGTGGTCGCCGGGCGCGAGGTGGCGCCGGAATTCGTGCAGGGCGCCGTGCGACCGGCGGCGATGGCCGCGGCGCTGGCGCCCCTGTTGGACCATGAGGATCCGCGACGGGCGGCGATGCTCGAGGCGCTCGCCGAAGTCCGCGCGCGCCTCGGCACGCCGGGGGCGGCGGTGCGCGTGGCGGCGCTCGCGCTCGATCTGGCGCTGCCGTGAGCCGCGCCACTGCGCGGCGGGCGCGCCAGGATCGCTGGCTCGCACGCGTCGGCGGCGCGTTCCTCCGGCTGCTGGCGAGCACCTGGCGCGTTCGCTTCGTGAGAGCGGCGGGCGCGGCGGCGCTGCAAGCGAGCGGAAAGCCGTTCGTCTACAGCCTCTGGCACGGCGAACAGCTCACGCTGCTCTGGGCCTTCCGCGGCAGTGACGCGGCGATCCTCATCAGCGAGCACGGCGATGGCGAGATCGTCGCGCGCGCGGCGATGTCGCTCGGCTACGACACCATCCGCGGTTCGTCATCGCGCGGCGCGGACCGTGCGCTGCTCGCCCTCACGCGCGCGCTCCAGGAGGGGAAGCAGATCGCCATCACTCCCGATGGCCCGCGCGGCCCGCGGCACTCCTACGCACCCGGGGCGCTGATCGTCGCGCACCGGGCGGGGGTGCCGATCGTCCCCGTGCGCGCGTTCGCGGACCGCGTGTGGCGCCTGCGCAGCTGGGACCAATTCGAGATCCCCAAGCCCTTCGCACGCGTCACGGTGGTGATGAACGAGCCCGCGGCGGTGCGCGCGGAGAGCGCCCGTGAGGCCGCGGCGCAGACGGAGCGCTTCCGCGCGCTCATGGACGCGACGGTCCTGCCGCGCGATGCGTGATCGCGTCGTCAGAGACTGGCTCTGGCACGGCGGCTCGCCTGCGGCCCGCCTCGCGCGCGGCGCGCTGTCGCCCGTCGCGGCGCTGTACGGCGTGGTGACGGCGGGGCGCGGGGCGCTGTACGACACCGGGGTGCTGCGCGCGCATCGGGGGGCGATCCCGGCCGTGAGCGTGGGGAATCTCACCGTGGGCGGCACCGGGAAGACGCCCGTCGCGGCGTGGCTCGCGCGCGAGCTCGCCGCCCGCGGCGCGCGGCCGGCGATCGTGCTCCGCGGCTACGGCGATGATGAGCCGCTGGTGCACGAGCGACTCAATCCCGGCGTGCCCGTCATCGCGACGGCCGACCGGGTGGACGGGATCGCGCGCGCGGCCGCCGCCGGCGTCTCGGCCGACCTCGCGGTGCTCGACGACGCCTTCCAGCACCGGCGCGCGGCGCGCGCGGCGGACCTGGTGCTCGTGAGCGCCGATCGATGGCCGGCGCGCCCGCGCCTGCTCCCCGCCGGCCCCTTCCGGGAGCCGCTCGGCGCACTCCGGCGGGCGTCGCTCGTGGTGATCACCCGCAAGGCGGCCGGCGCCGAGGAGGTCGCGCGCGTGCGCGCCGCCGTCGCGGCGGCGGTACCCGGCGTGCCGATGGCCGTGATCCGGCTCGCGCTCGGCGCGCTGCGCGATGCCGCGGGAGCGGAGCGGCCGCTCGCGTCGCTCCGCGGCGCGGCCGTGCTCGCCATTTCGGCGGTCGGCGACCCGCGGGCGTTCGAGGCGCAACTGGCGGCGGCGGGCGCCGTCGTCCGCGCCCGCGCATTCTCCGATCATCACGCCTTCACGGCCGCCGACGCGGCGTCGCTGGCCGCGTCGATGCCGCGCGGCGAGATCGCGCTGTGCACGCTCAAGGACTTCGTCAAGCTCGCGCCGCGCTGGCCTCGCCAAGCGCCCCCGTTGTGGTATGTTTCACTGGATGCGACCGTCGAGGAGGGGCGCGATGCGATCGACGGTTTGATCGCCGCCCTTCTCCGCGCGCGCGCCACTCACCCCTGATCTCGCGGCCGCCTGCCCGGCTCCCCTCCACGTGCTCATGACGACCGACCTGCGACGTCCGACCACCGAATTCGTCCGACCCGACAAGGACCGATTCCTCGGCGAGAACAATCCGTTCGAGGAGATGATGTCCCGCCTGAAGAAGGCCGCCGAGCTGCTGCAGCTCGAGCCCGGGCTCTTCAAGATCCTCAGCCACTGCGAGAAGCAGATCACCGTGTCGATCCCCGTCCTCTTGGATAACGGGGAGATCGAGGTGTTCACCGGCTACCGCGTGCTGCACAACACGTCGCGGGGCCCGGCGAAGGGCGGCATCCGCTTCGACCTGCAGGTAAATCTCGATGAGATGAAGGCGCTCGCGGCGTGGATGACCTGGAAGTGCGCGGTCGTGAACATCCCCTTCGGCGGGTCCAAGGGCGGCGTGATCTGCGACCCGGCGAAGCTGAGCATGGGAGAGCTCGAGCGGCTCACGCGGCGCTACACGGCGGGGATCATCAGCACGCTCGGCCCCGACTCGGACGTCCCGGCCCCCGACGTGAACACGAACGAGCGCGTGATGGCGTGGGTGATGGATACCTACTCGATGCACGTGCGGCACACCGTCACGGCGGTCGTCACCGGCAAGCCGGTGGAGATGGGCGGCTCCCTCGGCCGGCGCGAAGCGACGGGACGCGGCTGCATGCTGGTGACGCGGCAGGCGCTGGCGCACCTCGGGATGAAGATGCAGGGGACGACGGTGGCGGTGCAGGGCTTCGGAAATGTCGGTTCGATCACGGCGCAGCTCCTCCAGCGCGCGGGGTGCCGGGTCGTGGCGATCGGCGATCGCGCGGGCGCCTTCCACGATCCGAAGGGGATCGACGTCGACGCCGCGATCGCGCACGTGGCGGAGCACAAGTCGCTCGAGGGGTTCACACGCGGTCGGGCGATCCCGAACGACGAGCTCCTCCTGCTCGAGGTGGACGTGCTCGTGCCGGCGGCGCTCGAGAACGTGATCACGCGCGCGAACGCGGGCGGCATCCGGGCGAAGATCATCTGCGAAGGCGCGAACGGCCCGACGACCGCGCAGGCGGACGCGATCCTCGACGAGAAGGGGATCTTCGTGATCCCGGACATCCTCGCGAACGCGGGCGGCGTGACCGTCTCGTACTTCGAGTGGGTGCAGGATCGCGGCGGCTACTTCTGGACGGAGGAGACGGTCAACCAACGGCTCGAGCAGAGCATGGTGAACAGCTTCGCCGATGTGCTGGCGCTGGCGAAGGAGCACAAGGTGAACATGCGCACCGCGGCCTACATGCTCGCGATCTCCCGCGTGGCGAACGTGCATCGCCTGCGAGGCGTCTACGCGTGACGGGCCGGACGGGCGGTGCCCGGCCATGAGGCGCGCTGCGCCGCGCGGCCGGCGCGCCTGAGCGCGTGCGACGGGCGGAGCGCGGCGGCGCGTGAGCATTCTCGTCGCCGCCGTCGGCGCGCCGCGCGACGCGGCGCTCGGTGCGGCGATCCGCGACTACGAGGCGCGCGCGGCGCGCTACTGGCCGCTCGAGGTGCGCGAGGTGCGCGCCGAATCGACGCGGGGCGCCTCGGCGCGAACGGTGCGCACCAAGGAGGGCGAGCGGTTACTCGCGCAGGCGCCCCGGGGCGCGCTCGCGGTGGCGTGCGCGGCGGACGGCGCGGCGATGACCTCCGAGGCGTTCGCGGCCTGGCTCCACGCGGAACGAGAGCGCGCGGCGCACGATGTCGTCTTCTTCATTGGCGGCGCCTTCGGCCTCTCGGACGCGGTGCTCTCCGCGTCGCGGCGCCGCCTCGCGCTCGCACCGTGGACCTTGCCGCACGAGCTCGCGCGGCTCGTGCTCGCGGAACAGCTCTACCGCGCGGGGACGATCCGTCGTGGGGAGCCGTACCACAAGTGAACCAGGTGCCGCGCGCGCGGGGACGACGGTGAGCGAGCCACGCGTCCTCACCCGCCCGCTCGGCGCCTCACGGCTGGCGGCGGACGCGATCGCGCGCCGACTCCCCGCGGCGTGGATGCCCCGCGCGCCGGCCGGCGCCGACGATTGGAGGGACCACGCGAAGTCGGTCCGCGGGGAATTCGCGCAGTCCGACTGGCACCGCCGGCTCGCCCCCGCCTTCGCGGCGCAGGGCGCCGCGGCGGAGCGGCTCGCGCGGAGCGCCAACGGGCGCGGGATCGTTGTGACCACCGGCCAGCAACCCGGACTTTTCGGCGGACCGATGTACACGTGGAGCAAAGCGCTGAGCGCGCTCGCGTTCGCCGACGAGCTCGAGCGGGCCGGCGGCGTGCCGGTGGCGCCCGTCTTCTGGGCGGCCACGTACGACGCCGACTTCGCCGAGGCCGCCGTCACCTTCGTGGCGCGGGACGGGGACGTGGAACGGCTCGCCATGCCCGATCCCGCTGTCCCCGGGCGCCGGCTCTGCGATACGCCCCTCGGCGACGTGCGCCCGCTCGCGGCCGCGCTCGAGCGGGCGTCGGGCTCGGCGGTCGATCGCGCGGTGCTGGATCTGCTCCGCGCATCGTACGCCCCGTCGGAAACGGTGGGGGGCGCCTTCGTGCGACTCCTCCGCGCGGTGCTCGAGCCGCTCGGCATCGCGGTGCTCGACGGCTCGCACCCCGCGGTGATGACGGCCGGCCGCCCGATCCTGGAGCGCGCGCTCACCGCGGCGTCCGCGGTGGACGCGGCCCTCCGCGCGCGCGAGGGGGAGCTGCGCGCCGCCGGCTACGAGCCGAAGGTGCCGCACGTGAAGGGGCTGTCGCTCGTGTTCGCCGTGACGGAGGGCGTGCGCCGCCGGATCCCGATCGCCGACGCCGCGCGCGCGGGCGCCGCGAGCCTCGAGCCGAACGTGCTCCTGCGCCCGATCGTCGAGCGCGCGATCCTCCCCACCGCCGCCTACCTGGGCGGACCGGGGGAGCTCGCCTACTTCGCCCAGGTGAGCGCAGTGGCGAGCGCGCTCGACGCGGCGGCGCCGGTGGCGCTGCCGCGATGGGCGGGGATGATCATCGAGCCGCACGTGGAACGGATCCTCCAGCGCCACGCGCTCTCGGTGGACGATCTGCGCGATCCGCACGCCGCCGACACGCGACTCGCCCGACGGCAGATGCCGGACGCCGTCGAGGCGGCCATCGCGCACTACCGCGCCTCGCTCGATAACGCGAATCGCGCCCTGGGCGCGGCGGTGGACTCCGAGAAGTCGCCCCTCGCGCCCGACGCGGTGCTGGAGGGCGCGCGGCGCACCATCGCGCACCGGCTGGACCGGCTCGAGCGCCGTCTCGTCGCGGCGGTGAAGCACCGCGAGCGGGAGCTGATGCACGACCTCGCCGTCGCGCGCGCATCGCTCTTCCCGCTCGGGCGGCCGCAGGAACGCCTCCTCAACTTCGTGCCCATGCTCGCGCGGCACGGCGCACCCCTGGTCGCGGCGATGCGTCGGGCGGCGGCCGAGCACGCCGCGGCCCTCGTGAGCGCCACCGGGCCCGCGGTGCCCTCCGCGTGACCGCGCCGAACGGCGAGGAGGAGACCGGCCGCGGGGCGCTGCACGTGGGCGCCGGGATCCTCGCGAGCCGCCTGGTCGGCCTCATCCGCCAACGCGCGCTCGCGCATTATCTCGGACTGTCCTTCGCCGCCGACGCCTTCAACGCGGCGTTCCGGATCCCGAACTTCCTGCAGAATCTGTTCGGCGAGGGGGTCCTCTCCGCGTCCTTCATCCCGGTCTACGCGCGGCT
>JAYUMO010000338.1:0-7672 GCA_043762555.1 Gemmatimonadaceae bacterium
TCGCGCAGTCGGGGGGGCGGCAGGTGCTGGGGAGCGTGAGCCCCGGGCAGCGGGGACGGTTCAAGTACCGTCCGACGAACGCGAGTGACAAGTTCGCGCTCCGCGCCCAGGCCACGTCGGGGCAGACGATGACGTCGCAGCAGTTCACGCTCGTGAACGCGACGTCGCTGGTCTGGAGCCTCCAGTCGAACACGATGCAGATCTACGAGCAGTGACGCGCTCGGGGGAGCGCGGTCAGCGCCTGACGATCTCCCCTCCCTTCATCACGAGCGTCACCCGGCGGAGCGCGGCGACCGTCGCCGTCGGATCGCCGTCCACCGCCACGAGATCGGCGAGCAGCCCCGGCTTGATCGCGCCCACGCGGTCGTCGAGGTGGAACACGCGCGCGTTCCCCGAGGTCGCGGCGCGCAGCACCGCGAGGGGGGTCATCCCCCAAGCCGCCATCAGCTCCATTTCACGCACGTTCTCGCCATGCGGGAAGACGCCGACGTCGCCGCCCATACAGATCGTCACGCCGGCCTCCAGCGCCGCCGTGAAGCTCGCGCGTTTGGCGACGAGCATCGGCGGCTCGGGATCGACGCCGGGCTTCCAGCCGCGATAGCGCGCGATCGCGTCGTCGGCGGCGAGCGTGGGGCAGAGCGCGATCCCCTTCGCGGCCATCGAGCGGAAGATCTCCCCCGTGCCGTCGTCGCCATGCTCGATCGTCTCGACGCCGGCGGCGAGCGCGCGGCGCATCCCCTCCGCGCCGGTGGCGTGCGCCACCACCGGGCGGCCTGAGCTGCGCGCGACCTCCACGATCAGCCGGAGCTCCTCCACGCTGAAGGTGGGGCGCGTCTCGCCATTCGGTCCCCAGCGGTAGTCGGCGTACACCTTGATCCAGTCGGCGCCGTGGCCGATCTGCTCGCGCACCACGCGGGTGAGCGCGTCCGCCCCGTCGGCTTCCTGCGCGCCCTGCGGCACGGCCCATCGCGGGTCGAAGCCCTTCGGCCCGTACGATCCGGTCGCGACGATCGCGCGCGTCACGACGATGAGCCGCGGCCCCGGCACGATCCCCTGGTCGATCGCCTGCTTGAGACCGACGTCCGCATCCCCGGCGCCTTCCGTCCCCAGGTCGCGCTCGGTGGTGAATCCGGCGAGGAGCGTGGCGCGCGCGGCGTTCACGGCGCGGGCGGTGCGGAGCGCGAGCGGCTCCTTGAGCACCTGCGCATCCCACGGCGCCTCGTCGTACGGGTGGAGGAAGAGATGTGAGTGTCCCTCGATGAGCCCGGGGAGGAGCGTCATTCCCGGGAGGTCGATGACGGTCGCATCGCTCGGCGTGCCCACCTGCGCGGCGGGGCCGACGGCGGCGATCCGGTCGCCGCGCACGAGCACTACCCAGCCGTCGTGGACGGCGACGCCGTCGAAGACGCGGGCGGGGCGGAGCAGGATCGTCGCGAGGGCGAGGACGTGGAGGAGCGACATGGGCGTGTCGTGGGTTCGGGTGGCTGCGCCCGTGATGATGCACACGCCCGGCGTCGCGCGCACCCCCTTCACCGGACGGCCGCGAGCAGCAAGAACCACGCAACGGCAAAGCGAACGGCGATCGAGGGCGTAGGCATATCAGTACTCAAGCTGCGCCGGGTCGAGATCCGGGAATCGGGAATCGGGAATCGGTGGAGGAATGACAACTGATGGGGTAGGGCAGTTCGTCAAAGTTCTTCTTCCTCGACCGATTCCCGATTCCTGATTCCCGGATCTCAACAGGCATCGCCGTGGGTGTCGGAGCTCGGCGCCCCGCCAGGGGCGTCGCGCGCACCCCCTTCACCGGACGGCGGCGACGCGGCTATCTTCCACCGGCCATGCCATCGATCGAGACGCACGCCCTCCGGAAGGTGTACCAGCCGCCGCCGGCGCGTGGGATGAAGAAGAACGCGCCGGCGGCGACGGCGGTCGTCGCGCTCGACGCGCTCGATCTCGAAGTGACGGACGGGGAGTTCTTCGGGCTCCTCGGACCCAACGGCGCAGGGAAGACGACCACGATCGGGATCCTCACCACGCGGGTGATCGCGACGTCGGGCACCGCGCTCGTCGACGGGATCGACGTCACACGCGACGCGGTGGCGGTGCGGCGCAAGATGGGCGTCGTGCCGCAGCGGCCGAATCCGGACCGGCAGCTCCGCGTGCTAGAGAATCTCGTCTTCCACGCAGCGTATTTCGGGATCCCCGCCCGCGTCGCCGCGCCGCGCGCGACCGCGCTGCTCGAGCAATTCGGGATCGCGGAAAAGGCCGACGTGAAGGTCGACACCCTGTCGGGTGGGCAGCAGCAGCGCTTGATGATCGTTCGTGCGCTGATCCACGAGCCGCGCGTGCTCTTCCTCGACGAGCCCACCGTGGGGCTCGATCCGCAGGCGCGCCGCGACCTCTGGGGGATCCTGCGCGAGCAGCACCATCAGGGACGCGCGATCGTGATGACCACGCACTACATGGAAGAGGCCGACCAGCTCTGCGAGCGCGTGGCGATCGTCGACCGCGGCCAGCTGCTCGCGGTGGACACGCCGGCCGCGCTCAAGAAGCGCGCTCCCGGCGGCACGCTCATCGAGATGACGGTGGACGGCGACGCCGCCTTCCTCGCGGAGGCGGGGCGATCGCTCCCCGGCGTGCTGCGCGCCGAGGCGGCCGGCGACGTCGCCCGCGTCTACGCCGAGCGCGGCGGGGAGACGGTGGCGTCGCTCGTGCGCGCCGCGGAACAACATGGCCGCGCGGTGACCGATATCCATCTCGCGCCGCCGAGCCTCGAAACGCTCTTCATCTCGCTCACCGGGAGGAAGCTCCAGTGACCGCCCTCGCGATCGCTCCGCGGGCCGATACGCTCTGGCTCTTCGGCGCGCTGCTGCGCCGGGATGCGCGCGTCGTGCGCCGCGAACTGCCCTTCTTCCTCGTTCGCACCACCTTGCAGCCGCTGCTGGTGGTGTTCGTGTTCGGTTTCCTCTTGCCGCGCATGGGCTTCATGCGGGGCGGCTACCTCGGGGCACTACTCCCCGGCGTGCTCGCGATCAGCATCACGCTCTCGAGCGTGATGTCGGTCGCCTTCCCGATGATCGTGGAGTTCGGCGTCACGGGAGAGATCGAGGACCGCCTGCTCGCGCCGATCGCGATGGAGTACGTCGCGCTGGCGAAGGTCGTGAGCGGCGTGGCGCAGGGGCTGATCTCCGCGCTCGTCCTGCTCCCGATCGCGCGGCTGATCATGGGGCCCATCGAGGGGCTCACCGTCTCGCACATCGGCCTGATTCTGCTCCTCACGATCCTCGGTGCCGCGGCGTTCTCCACGTTCGGTCTCTGGCTTGGCACGACGGTGAATCCGCAGCAGATCGGGACGATGTTCGGCGTCTTCCTGACGCCGCTCATCTTCTTCGGCTGCGCGTACTATCCGTGGCAGGGGTTGAGCGTGGTCCCGGTTCTGAAATACCTGGTACTGGTGAATCCGCTCGTGTACGTGGCGGAAGGGATGCGCGCGGCGCTGACGCCGGGACTGCCGCATATGCCGGTGGGCGCGGTGGTCTTCGCGCTCGTGGTCATTACGGGCGCCTTCTGGGTGATGGGGATGAGGACGTTTAGGAGGCGCGCTCTCGGCTAACGGCGGGTCTCGGCACTCGGCACTCGGCAGGTACGTGGAACTACTTGGGACGATCGGCGGGGAGGGCGGCGAGGGTCCATTCCGAAAAGCCGCCGGGGCCGTTCAACACCTCGGAATATCCGTGCGCGAGCAATAGGCTCGCGGCGATCGCGGAGCGGGAGCCGCTCTGGCAGAGGACGACGAGAGGACGGGACTTCGGGAGTTCGGAGTAGCGCTCTGGTAATTCGCCGAGGGGGATGTGCACGGCGCCCTGGGGGTGACCCTCATCCCATTCGGCGCGGTCGCGCACGTCGAGGACGGTGAGCTCGCCACCCCGTGAACGGCGGCTCGCCTCGCGCACATCGATCTGGGGAACGCGCTCGAGGGGGCGGCCGCCGGAAGACCACGCCGAGAGCGCGTCGGCGGCGAAGACGCCGGCGGCGCGATCGAGGCCGATCATCGCGAGGTCGCGAACGGCGCGCTCCGCGGCGCCGGGGACATCATCGTCCACGATGAGATAGAAGGGCGCGTCGTATGGAAGGAGCGAGCCGGCGTACGTCGAGAAACTCCTCGTCAGGGGGATGTTGATCGTGCGGGGGACGTGGCCGGCCGCGAAGCGCTCGGCGCGACGCGTGTCGATGACGAGGGCGCGCGATCCGAGGAGCGGGCCGAGACGCGCGGCGTCCATGCGCGGCGGCAGAGCGAAAGCGCCGATCACCGGCGGTCCATCGCGATTCATTCGCTTCATCTCGGCGAAGTAGCGCGGCGGCTCCGGCTGGCCCGCGAGCACTTCGCGCACGAAGGCATCTTCATCCGAGAGGTGGAACGCCCAATTCGCCAGCCGCTCGTATCCCAGCGTGGTCTGCGGCATCGCGCCGAGCGATTTGCCGCAGGCGGAGCCCGCGCCGTGGCCGGGCCAGAGCTGCAGATACTCGGGGAGCGACTGGAATCGACACAGCGACCGAAAGAGCTCACGGGCGCTCGATTCCATCGTCCCCGCCACGTTCGCCGCGCGCTCGAGCAGGTCGGGGCGGCCGACATCGCCGGCGAAGATGAAGTCGCCGGTGAACGCGCCCACCGGCCGATCGCTCGCCGGCGTATCGGTGACCAAGAAGGTCAAGTGCTCGGGCGTGTGCCCCGGCGTGTGGATCACGTCGAACCGTACGCTCCCCACCGCGAACTGCGATCCCTCGCCGATGAGGGTCGCGCCGTCGCCCGCGGCGAAGGCATACTGCCAATCGGGACCGCCCTCGCGCGAGAGCAGCATCGTGGCGCCGGTGCGCGCCGCGAGCTCACGACTTCCCGACACGAAATCGGCGTGGATGTGCGTCTCCGTGATGCGCGTGATGCGGGCTCCCTCCGCGGCGGCGGCCGCCAGATACTGCTCGGCGTCGCGATTCGGATCGATCACCACCGCCTCGCCGGCCGTGGCGCAGCCCACCAGGAAGCTCGCCTGCGCGAGGCGGTCGTCGTAGAGGCGCTTGAGGAACATCGCGTTCAGGCGGCGCCGTGCCGGCGCGCGTAGTCGAAGGCCTTGGCGGCGTACTCCGCGCTCCGCAGCCCGACCTGCTTCGCGAGCTCGAGCGAGGCGCGTTCGGTCTGTTTCTCATCGATCCGGAAATAGGGGATGAGCAGACCGCCGACGCGGTTCGCGGTGGCGCAGTGCACGAGCGCGGGGCGGCGCGCCGGGTCGCGCATGACGGCGAGGAAACGGTCGAAGGTCGCGTCGTCGAGCGTCTCGGGGGTGACGGGAATGAGCACGTACTCCATGCCCGAGGCGCGCACGGCGCCCGCCTCGTCGTAGCCGCGCGGCTCCGGCGCCGCGCGCAGATCCACCACCGTCCTGATACCGGCGCGCGCGAGCTCGGTCAGCTGCGCCGCGGTCGGCTGGCCGGCGGTGGCGAGGTCGGCGCGAGGGCAGCCGCCGTAGGGGAGAGATGCGACGAGGGAATCGAGAGACATGCCGGATCGGGACTCGGGACTCGGGACTCGGGACTCGGGAGCGAGTAGGAAGATGGCACGGCGGGGGGCGCGTGTGAACCCAGCGAGTTGTCGGAGGCCGCGCGCGCGGTCATCATTAGGGCCCATGCGAAATTCGCTCCTTGCCCTGCTCCTCTGCTACGCCGCGGCCGCGAGGGCGCAAGAGGATGTCGTCACGCCTAGCCTCGATTGGCGTACGGTGGAGACGAAACACTTCTTCATCCACTATCCGAGGACGGCCGAAGCGTGGACGCTCGAGATGGCGTCGCGCATCGATGGGGCGTTCACGGCGGTGTCGGCGCTCGTCGGGAATGCGCCGGGCGAGCGCGTCACGGTGATCGTCCAAGATCCGAATAATCTCTCCAACGGCTTCGCGCTCCCCTTCCTGGGTGCGCCGGTCATCTTCTTCTGGCCCACGCCGCCTGAGCCCGCCGGCGGCGTCGGCGCCCCACGCGGGTGGGGGGAGATCCTCTCGGTGCACGAGTTCGCGCACATCGCGCACCTCACGCGGCCGTCGCGGAATCCCACGCAGGCGCGGCTCGCTCGCTGGTCGGCGCTCGACCTGGGGCCGGTCGCGCTGAAATCGCCGCGGTGGGTGATCGAGGGGTACGCCACCTACGTGGAAGGGAAGATCACGGGGCGCGGCCGTCCGCACAGCGCGTGGCGCGCCGCCGTGCTGCGCGAATGGGCGCGAACGGGACAGCTCCCCACCTACGGCCAGCTCGATGGCGACAGCCGCTTCCTCGGCGGGGCGATGGCGTACCTCGTGGGATCGGCGTATCTCGAGTGGCTCGTCGCGCGACCGGGGCAGGGGGACTCGAGCCTCCCGCATCTCTGGCGGCGCCTGAGCGCGCGCACCGATCGCACCTTCACGGCGGGATTCGCCGGTGTGTTCGGCGCTCCGCCCGATGAGCTCTACGGCATTTTCGCCGCCGAGGTCACCGCCCAGGCGCTGGAGCTCTCGCGCGCGCTCACCGTGGACTCGGCCCGGCTTGGCGCCGGCGCACCGCGCACGGTGCAGCGGCTCGCGTGGAGCACCGGCGCGCCGGCGCTCTCGCCGGACGACTCGCTGCTCGCGCTCACCCGCGCGGTGCCCTTCGATCCGGCGGTGGTCGTGCTGTGGCGAACGCACCCACCACCCGACACGGCCGGCGAGCGCCGCCGTGCGCGAGAGCGCGAGCGCGATCCGCTGGACGTGCCCGGGATCCCGTGGCGGCCGGAGCCGCTCGTGCCCGTCGCCACGCGCTACCCGCAGGGGGGCGCCGCCTTCGATGCGCCGCGCTGGCTGCCCGACGGCCGCTCGCTCCTCGTGACGCGCAACACCGGGTCCGGCAATGGGGTGGAGCGTCGCGATCTCTTCATCTGGGACACGAAATCGAACGCGGTGCGGCGTGTCACGCACGCCGGGGGCATCCGGCACGCCGACGCGATGCCGGACGGCCGGAGCGCGATCGCCGACCGCTGCGTGGAGGGGATCTGCGGTCTTGTGAGGGTGGAGCTGGCCACGGGCGCGCTGACGCCGATCGTCGAGGGCGCGCCGCGCGTGGTGTACTCGCGCCCACGCGTCTCGCCCGACGGGCGCACCGTGGCCGCGTCGCGACAGGCCGACGGCGCGTGGCGACTGGTGCTCATCGACCTGACCGGCGCGCGCGAGCCGCGCGTGGTCGGGCCGGCTGACGGCGCCGATCGCTACGATCCCGACTGGCGCGCCGATGGCCGCCATCTCGTGGTCGTCTCCGAGGCCGGCGGTGTGCCGAATCTCGAGGAGATCGACGTTGCCACCGGCAGCGCGCGCGTGCTCACCCGCGTGGCGGGGGCGGTGCGCGCCCCGGCGGCGCGCGCGCGCGATGGCGGCGTCTACTTCCTTCGGCTGCATCCACGCGGCTACGATCTCGATCGCGTGGCGGCGGACAGCGTCCCCGCGCTCGCGCCGCTCCCCGAGCTCGCGGTGGCGCCTCGCCTCGCCCCGGTGTCGTTCGCCCCGCCGGTCGCGGCGGACACCTTTCCCGTGGCTCCGCTCACGCCACGCCCCTATGGGCTCGGACCGCGCAGCACGCGGATCCTCCCGGCGTACCTGTACGCAGCCGAGGGCGCGAGCTT
>JAYUMO010000339.1:0-4067 GCA_043762555.1 Gemmatimonadaceae bacterium
CTCGCGCTTGAGCCCGTTCGGATTCTCGGCGTCCGAGAGCATCGCCGCGATCGGCTTGCGCGAGAACAATCGAGTGACGAGAGAGCTCATGCGGCTCCGGTGGCGCGGCGATGGGGGACTGAACGCGGACCGGGCGGCCGGTGTGGCGCCGCCCGGCCCGGGGAAATCGAGACGCTAGCCTTCGACCTCGATCCGCATGCGGTAGAAGCTCCGCCACACGAAGGTCACCGAGATCAGGAAGAAGATCGCCGCGAGGACGTCCGTCATGATCGGTCCGTTTTGTGCCGTTACCGACACGGCGAGCTCCACGGCGAGCAGGCCGAAGAGCGTCGTGAACTTGATGATCGGGTTGAGCGCCACGCTCGACGTGTCCTTGAACGGATCGCCCACCGTGTCACCGACCACCGTCGCCTCGTGCAGCGGCGTCCCCTTCTGTTTCAACTCCACCTCCACGATCTTCTTCGCGTTGTCCCACGCGCCGCCGGCGTTCGCCATGAACACCGCCTGGTAGAGGCCGAACAGCGCGATCGAGATCAGATAGCCGATGAAGAAGTACGGCTCCGCGAACGCGAAGGCGAGCGTCGCGAAGAAGACGGTGAGGAAGATGTTGAACATCCCCTTCTGCGCGTACAGCGTGCAGATCTCCACCACCTTCTTGCTGTCGGCCACGCTCGCCTTGGCCGCGCTTTCGAGCTTGATGTTCTTCTTGATGAACTCCACCGCGCGATACGCCCCGGTCGTCACCGCCTGCATGCTCGCGCCGGTGAACCAGTAGATGATCGCGCCGCCGGTCACCAAGCCGAGCAGGAAGGGCGGGTGCAGCATCGAGAGGAAGTGCAGGTACTCCGGCTGCAGCCCGTGGGTGAGCGTCATGATGATCGAGAAGATCATTGTCGTCGCCCC
Source organism: Gemmatimonadaceae bacterium (assembly GCA_043762555.1). GTDB lineage: Bacteria > Gemmatimonadota > Gemmatimonadetes > Gemmatimonadales > Gemmatimonadaceae > DATKOH01. Next base: position 904 of record JAYUMO010000339.1, read on the forward strand.
CACCACCGCCGTGCCGATGAGCACCGGCTTCGCGGTCGCCTTGAAGGTGTTGCCGGCGCCGTCGTTCTCCTCCAGCAGGTGCTTCGCGCGCCCGAAGTCCACGTCGAAGCCATAATCCTTCTTGAGCGCGGCTGCCGCGCCGGGCAGCTGCTCGATCGTCGACAGCTCGAACACGCTTTGCGCGTTGTCGGTCACCGGGCCGTACGAGTCCACCGCGATCGTCACCGGGCCCATCCCGAGGAATCCGAACGCCACCAGACCGAACGCGAACACCGCCGGCGCCAGCATCAGCGTGCCGAAGCCGGTGGTGCTCACGAGGTAGCCGAGCGCCATCAAGCCCATGATCGTGATCCCGAGCCAGAAGGCGCTGAAATTCCCCGCCACCAACCCGCTCAGGATGTTCAGCGACGCGCCCCCCTGCTCCGAGCTCGTCACCACTTCCCGCGTGTGCGCGCTCTCGGTGGACGTGAACACCTTCACCAGCTCGGGGATGATCGCGCCGGCGAGCGTGCCGAAGGAGATCACCGCGCTCAGCTTCCACCAGAGCGTGCCGTCGCCGAGGCGCGGGATCAGGAGGTAGCTCACCAGGAAGGTGAGCGAGAGCGAAACGATGGACGTCATCCAGACGAGCGACGTCAGCGGCGCCTCGTAGTTCATCTTGTCGGCGTCGCTGTACCGCGCCTTCGCGATCGCGCCATTGAGCAGGTACGACGCCCCGCTGGCGACGATCATCATCACGCGCATCGTGAAGATCCACACCAACAACTGCACCTGCACGCTCGGGTCCTTCACCGCGAGCAGGATGAAGGTGATCAGCGCGACGCCGGTCACCCCGTAGGTCTCGAAACCGTCGGCGCTCGGGCCCACCGAGTCGCCGGCGTTGTCGCCCGTACAATCCGCGATCACGCCGGGGTTGCGCGCGTCGTCCTCCTTGATGTTGAAGACGATCTTCATCAGGTCGCTGCCGATGTCGGCGATCTTCGTGAAGATGCCGCCGGCGATACGCAGCACCGACGCGCCCAGCGATTCGCCGATCGCGAAGCCGATGAAGCAGGGGCCGGCGTAGTCGCCGGGGATGAAGAGCAGGATGCAGAGCATGATGAGCAGCTCGACGCTGATCAACAGCATGCCGATGCTCATCCCCGCCCGCAGCGGGATCGCGTAGCAGGGGTAGGGCTTCCCGCGGAGCGACGCGAACGCAGTGCGCGAGTTGGCGAAGGTGTTCACCCGGATGCCGAACCACGCCACGCCGTAGCTGCCGGCGATGCCGACCAGGCTGAAGCCGAGGATGATCGCGACGCGCTGGGCTTCGAAGTGCATCAGCGTGCCGAAGTACATCACGATCACGAGGCCGATGAAGACCTCCAGGATCAGCAGGAACTTCCCCTGGGTGATCAGGTAGGTCTTGCAGGTCTCGTAGATCAGCTCCGAGACCTCGCGCATCGACTCGTGCACCGGCAGCGCCTTGAGCTGCGTGTAGATCACGAGCCCGAAGAGCAGGCCGGCCGCGCACACGAGCAGTCCGTACATCAGCAGCGTGTGCCCCGGCATCCCGAGGAAGGACACGGACGACAGGTCGGGCATGCGGAGCGCCGCCTCGCCGCCGGCTGCTTCCTGCGCCGCGAGCGGCGCGATCGCGCCGGCCGTGGAGAGCACGGCCGCGGCCGCGAGGATGAACGCGCGTCGAGCGATGGATATCGAACGCATCATGAGGTTCTGATCTCCAGAAGGAAGGCGGATGGCGCTACGCCGGAATCGCTACCAGCTTGCGCCACAGGTAGTACACGGGGATCCCGACGAGCACGAGCAACAGCCCGAGGAACGCCTGCGCCCGCGTCTTGTCCGCGATGAGCAGGATCACGCACACCGAGCCCGCCAGCGCCACATACAGCGCCGGGAGCACCGGATATCCGATCGCCTTGTACGGGCGCGCGACGTTCGGGCGCTTCACGCGCAGAATGAAGAGCCCCACGGTGGTCAGCGCGTAGAAGAGCAGCGCGGCGAAGATCACGTAGTCGAGCAGCTGGCTGTACGTTCCGGTGAGGCAGAGGAGCGACGTCCAGACCGCCTGCGCGATGAGGGCCACCGCCGGCACCCGGCGCGCGCTCAGCGTGCCCGCGCTCTTGAAGAACAAGCCGTCGCGCGCCATCGCGTACGAGACGCGGGCACCGGCCAGGATCAGTCCGTTGTTGGCGCCGAACGTCGACACCAGGATCGCCACCGCCATCGCGACCACGCCGCTGGGTCCCATGATGACCTCGGCGGCCGCGGTGCCCACGCGGTCCTGCGTCGCATACTGGATCCCGCGCGCCATCGCGTCCGCGCCGTCCTTCACCCCGGCCAGCGGGAGCACGTTGAGATAGGAGACGTTGGCGAGCACGTAGAGCAGGGTCACGAGCCCGGTGCCCATCGCGAGCGCCTTCGGCACATTGCGGCTCGCGTCCTTCACTTCGGCCGCGGCGAAGGTCACGTTGTTCCACGCATCGCTCGAGAAGAGCGACCCGACCATCGCCGTGCCGAGAACCATCACGAACGCGCCGCTCAAGTCGATCGTCCCGGCGAAGCGCCCCGGCCCGAAATTCGCGGCGAGCGCCGTCGCGTTCCGGCCCAGCGTGAGGCCGAGCAGGATCAGCAGCGCGAGCGCCGCCGTCTTCGCGAAGGTGAACGACGTCTGCACGAGCTTCCCCGCCCGCACCCCACGCAGATTGATCCACGTGAGCACCCACACCATCACGAGCGCCACGATGCGCTGCGCGCTCAAGCCCACCGCCACCACGCCGCCCGGCGTCGGGAAGTCATGGTGCGGGAACCAGGCGTAGAGCTCCGGCGCGCTCGCCGGCCAGAGCACGCCGAGGAATCGCGCGAAGGCCACCGCCACCGCGGCGATCGTCCCCGTCTGGATGATCACGAAAAGGGTCCACCCATAGAGGAATCCCATGAGTGGACCCATCGCTTCGCGCAGGAACACGTACTGACCGCCGGCCCGCGGGTACATCGCTGAGAGCTCACCGTAGGCGAGCGCGCCGAGGAGCGTCATCACGCCGGTGAGGCTCCAGACCACCAGCAGCAGGAGCGGCGAGCCGAGCGTGCGCGAGATGTCCGCCGAGACGATGAAGATCCCCGATCCGATCATCGAGCCAGCCACGAGCATCGTCGCATCGGTG
>JAYUMO010000340.1:0-12350 GCA_043762555.1 Gemmatimonadaceae bacterium
CATCCCGTGCAGTTCATGTTGTAACGTCTCCCCCACGCGGGGATCGCGTGCGCCGTCGTGGGCACGATGCCGAGCAGGAGCGCGGCGGCGAGGGCCGCCGGCCACCTTCCGATTCGCGAGCCACCTGTGCTGATCATGAGAGCCTCCGGTCGATCACGGTTTGGGGTTGATGTCTCCCTTGTCCTTCGCGCGTTCTCCGTGGGGGCTCTTCGGGGGCTCGGGGAACGTGTCGTGCACGTCGGGCGCCAGCAGCGCGCCCGGCGGGCCCTGCAGGGTCGCGAGGTATCGCGCGACCTCTTCGATCTCCTGGTGCGTGAGGACGGGCGGCCCGAACGCCGCCATCTTCGAGTCGGCGTGGAAGCGCGTCGGGTCCTCGATGTAGCTGTGGAGCCAGCCGACGGAGTGGTGCAGTCCGATCTCGGTCAGCTCCGGCCCCTCGTCGCCGCCCTTCTTCGCCACGCGATGACAGCTGGCGCACTGCCGCTGGAAGAGCGCGCGCCCGGCGCGCTCCGCTGAGCCGAGCTCGCGTCCGCTCTCCGGCGCGACGTTTGGCTGCACGTCGCGGATCGCCGCGCCGAGCAAGAGCGCCGAACCGCCCACCAGCACGAAGAGCGCGCCACGGGCGAGCGGCCGGTGATTCAGGCTGCGGCGGCTCCCGCGATCGAAGAACGGCAGACCGAGGAGCGCGAGGACGAGCAGCGCCGGGACGCCGACGGCGATCGTGCTCTCCATCCACCCGGGGAAGAGCTTGAGCAGCTGGAAGAAAGGGAGGAAATACCACTCCGGACGTGGCACGTACGACGAGTCGGTGGGGTCGGCCGGCGCATCGAGCGGGGCGCCGAATGCGAGCGTGAGGAGCACGAGCGCGACGACCACACCCAGGGAGACGATCGCGTCCTTGCCGATGATGTCCGGCCAGAAGCGCACGCCGGCGCGCTTCGTCGCCGCGTACGCGTGCTCGTAGTACGTGGGATAGCCGGGGTCGCTCGTGCGCACGGGCGCGCCGGTCTCCAGCGCGTCGGCGCGCGGCGCAATCCCCTGCCGGATCACGATCGCGAGATGCGCCAGCACCAACGTGCCGAGCGCCAGCGGTAGCCAGAGCACGTGGAAGGCGTAGAAACGCGTGAGCGTGGCCGCGCCGAGCTGCGCGCCGCCGCGGAGGAGATTCGCGAGCACGCCGCCGATCGTCGGCACCGTGCCGGCGATGCTCGTGCCCACCTGGGTCGCCCAGTACGCGCGCTGGTCCCACGGGAGCAGGTAGCCGGTGAAGCCGAAGCCGAGCACGATCAGGAAGAGCGCGACCCCGAGCACCCAGTTGGGCTCGCGCGGATACTTGTACGCGCCCATGGCGAAAACGCGCACCATGTGCGCGAGCACGAGCACGACCATCGCACTCGAGCCCCAGTGATGGATGCCGCGCACCAGGTCCCCACCAGCCACCTCGCGTTGCACGTAGCGGAGGCTTTCGTAGGCGTGATCGGGCGCCGGGCTGTAAAACGTCGCGAGCACCACGCCGGTCACCACCTGCACCATGAACACGGTGAGCGCGGCGCTCCCGAGCGTGTGCCACCAGGTGAGCCGATCCGGCACTTCCCGATCGAGCAGCGCGCGCCGGATGCCGGACAGATCGAGCCGGCGGTCGAGCCAGCTCATCCCCGGGACGCGGCTCACGCGACCACCTTGTCGGCGATGCCGGTGCGGAATGTCTCGTAACGCACGTGCACTTCGCCGTTCTCCACGCGCACGGGCAGCGTGTCGAGCGGACGGGGCGGTGGTCCGCTCAGCACCGCGCCGCTCTTCACGTCGAACACCCCGTGGTGACAGGGGCAGACGAAGTGGTCCTTCTCCTTGTCATAGCCGAAGCCGCAGCCGAGATGGGTGCAGGTGCCGCTGTAGGCGGTGAACTGCTCGCCGTCCTCCGTGAACAGCCAGACGGTGCGGAGCGCGCGACTCTCCACCCAGGCGTCGCGCGACGCCTCAACGAAATCGACCTTGATCGGCGTGCCGACGTCGAGCGTGGCCACGTCATCCGCCACCTTGATCCAGCCGCGCGGCGCATTGCGCTTGAATCCCGGTGACAGGAAGGCGGTGATCGACGGAATGCCGACGAGGAGCGCGGAAAGGGCGGCGCCGAGACCGCTCGCCCATCGAAGGAATCGGCGGCGGCCCAGGTGATCGGCCGCCGCGAGGGGCGCCGAGGCGTCGGGGGTCGGAGGGGTGGGCATGGGTCGATCTCCGGAGGGGGCGTGTCGGCGCCGCTCACGACGCGTGCGGCCAACGATGACGGAAACATCTGGATGTAAGGGGGAACCGACCAGAGGGCAAACCCTGAGCGCGCCCGGCGAAATGCCTGGCGCGGTGGTGGCGCCCGTCGCGGAGCTACACGGTGCCCTCTCGCTTCCGCAGCAGCTCCGGATTGATCGCCGGCTGCCCCGTCGCCGGCGTGAGCCCGCGTTCGCGCTCCACGGTGGGCTCGGCGCTCTGCGGCGGCGGCTCCGGCGGCAGGCCCAGCTCGCGCCGCGCGCGGTTGAGCGCGTCGTCCACGTTCCCAAAGATCTGATCGTCCCCCACTTCATCGAGCAACCCGGAGCGGCCCATCGCCATCATCGGCTGCGCGTGCACGTCGCTCAGGAGCACCAGCGTGCCGTCCTTGCGGGTGCGGTGCACGACGTCGCGCAGCGCGTTCATGCCGGTGGCGTCGATCGCCGGCACCTTGCGCAGCCGGAGGATCAGCACGCGCGGCCGCCCCATCGTGCGGCCGATCGTGTCCTTGAACGTCTCCGCCGCGCCGAAGAAGAAGGGGCCGTTGATCTCGTAGACGAGCACGCCGTGCGGTACATGGCGGGCGCGCACCGAATTCGGATCGTTCTCATCCACGTTTTCCGCGAACTCGCGCGCCACCACGCTCACGTTCGTCACCTCGGCCATGCGCCGCATGAAGAGGAACGCGGCGAGCACGATCCCCACCTCGATCGCCACCGTGAGATCGATGATCACGGTGAGCAGGAAGGTCGTCACGAGCACCGCCACGTCGCTCTGCGGCGCGCGCATCATGTTCACCACCGCGCGCCACTCGCTCATGTTGTAGGCGACGACGAGCAGGATCGCGCCGAGCACCGCCATCGGGATCAGCGCCGCCCACTTCCCGAGGAAGAGCGCGATCAGCAGCAGCGTGAGGGCGTGCACGATCGCGGCGATCGGTGTCTTCGCGCCGTTGCGGATGTTCGTCGCGGTGCGCGCGATGGCGCCGGTGGCCGGGATCCCGCCGAAGAGCGGCGACGCGATGTTCGCCACGCCCTGTCCGATGAGCTCCATGTTCGAGCGATGCCGCTGGCCGGTCATCCCGTCGGCCACGACCGCGGAGAGGAGACTCTCGATCGCCGCGAGCAGCGCGATCGTGATCGCCGGGCTCACCAGGCGCTGCATCTCGCCGAAGGTCACGCTCGGCCAGTGCGGCGTGGGGAAGGCGAAGGAGATCTCGCCAAAGCGCGATCCCACCGTCTCGACGTTCAGGTGGAGGAGCTGCGCGCCGGCCGTGCAGGCCACGAGCGCCACGAAGGGGCTCGGCAAGCGCGACCAGGCGCGCGGCCACAAGGCGATCAACGCCACGGTCGCCGCGGCGAGCAGGAGCGCCGGGACGTTCACGCTCCCGGCGTGCTCGACCTACGCCGCGAGCTTCTCCAGGAAATTGGCCGGCACCGCGCTCATCCGAAGGCCGAGCACGTCCTTCACCTGCTGCATCGCGATGATGAGCGCGATGCCGGCGGTGAAGCCGAGCGTCACCGGATAGGGAATGAACTTGATCGCCGCCCCGAGCCGGGCGAGACCCATCCCGATCAGGATGACGCCCGCCATCAGCGTCGCCACCGCGAGTCCGTCGTAGCCGAACTGTTGGACGATGCCGTACACGATGACGACGAACGCGCCGGTCGGCCCGCCGATCTGGACGCGGCTGCCGCCGAGCGCCGCGATGATGAGGCCGCCGATGATCGCGGTGTAGAGCCCCTGCGCCGGCGTCACCCGGCTGGCGATGCCGAAGGCGATCGCGAGCGGCAGCGCGACGATCCCGACGATCACGCCGGCGAACAGGTCGGTGAGGAAGTCGTGGCGCGTGTAGCCGTCGAGCGATGTGAGAGCTGCGGCGCCAGCCGTTGAGGCATGCGGCTCGAAGTGGAAGAGGGGCCGGGGGACCGGGCGCCTGCTCGCATCGGCGCGCCCGGAGCATAACTTAGTCGAGAGGCGGCTCGTCCACCCGGCACCCGTGCACCCCGGACTCATGCACTCGGCCAAGATCCCACCGCGCGTCGCGATCGTATTCGGAGGCGGCGGACTCAAAGGCTTCGCCCACATCGGCGTGATGCACGCGCTGAAGGAGCGCGGCATCCAACCGGTCACCTATGCCGGCACCAGCATCGGCGCGCTGATCGCCGCGGCCCGCGTGCGCGGCATCAGCCTCGACGAAATGGAGGCGCGCGCCCGCGCGCTCCGGAAGTCCGACCTCTTCCGGATCAACCACCTCGGGATGCTCTTCGAGCGGATGAAGAGCCCGTCGCTCTACCTCGAAGAACCACTGCGGGATCTCTGCGCGCTCAGCGCGCCCACGGGCACCTTCCGCGATCTGAAGATCCCGCTGCTCGTGAACACCGTGGACGTGGAGCGCGGGACCCGCGTCGTCTGGGGCCTTCCCGGGTTGCAGGACGTTCCGGTGGTCGACGCCGTCTACGCGAGCTGCGCGCTGCCCGGCTTCTTCCCCCCGGCGGTGCTCGAGGGCCGCACCTGCATCGACGGCGGGACGATCGACAATCTGCCCGCCTCGATCGCCGCGCTCGGCGTAGATGCCGTGATCGCGGTCGATGTCGGCACGAACAACCTCGGGCGAGCGCGCCTGATCCGCCGGCAAGGCTTCGCGGCGATCTACGGGCGGGCGGCCACGATCATGATGCACGCCCTGCAGCTCCAACCGCTCGCGGACTGGAGCGGCCCGCCGATGCTCCTCATCCGCCCGAACGTGGGCCACCGCGACTGGTTCAGCTTCGTGCACACCGAGGAGCTGATCGCGGCCGGCTACACCGCCACCATTTCCGCGCTCGACGCGGTGGGCGACGCGCTCGTCTCGGGCGGCGGCATCCACCCGCGACGGCGCGTGACCGTCATGGTGGACCGCGAGAAGTGTACCGGCTGCGGCACCTGCGTCGCGCTCGCACCGCGCCTCGTGCGGCTCGACGCCACCGGCAAGGCGGTGATCCCGAATCCGGTGATGCAGTGGTCCCCTGCCGATGGCGATTTCGTGCAGCACTGTCCCGTGGAAGCGATCTCCGTGCACTCGCTCGATGGTCTCCGGCGCACTACTCGGCCGATCAGCGAGCCCCTGTCGCTGGACTACGCGGAGAAGTAGCGCCCCGCCTCTTTCGCCCCGACCATGCGCTCACTGAATTCGTTCGACACTCGCGCCATCCTCTCCGTCGCCGGCAAGCCCTACGTCGTCCACCGGCTCGACGCGCTCGCCAAGCTGCCGGGCGCCACGGTCGCGCGCCTGCCGATCTCGCTCAAGGTCCTCCTCGAGAATCTCCTCCGGAACGAGGACGACGCCTTCGTCAAACGCGCCGACATCGAGGCGCTCGCCACCTGGGATGTGCGGTCGGGCGCCGAGCAGGAGATCGCGTTCCGCGTCGCCCGCGTGCTCTTGCAGGACTTCACCGGCGTCCCCGCCGTCGTCGATCTCGCCGCGATGCGGGACGCGATCGCGCGGCTCGGCGGCGACCCGCGGCGCATCAACCCGCTGCAGCCGGCCGATCTCGTGATCGATCACTCGGTGCAGGTGGACGAGTATGGCACCGAGGCCGCGTTCCTGCTCAACACCACGAAGGAATTCGAGCGGAACGAGGAACGCTACGCCTTCCTGCGCTGGGGGCAGAGCGCCTTCCGTAACTTCTCCGTCGTGCCACCGGGCACCGGCATCTGCCACCAGGTGAACCTGGAATTCCTGGGGCGCGCGGTGTTCAGCGCGGTCGAGGACGGCCAGGCCGTCGCCTACCCGGACACGCTCGTCGGCACCGACTCACACACCACGATGATCAACGGGCTCGGCGTGCTCGGCTGGGGGGTGGGCGGCATCGAGGCGGAAGCCGCCATGCTCGGCCAACCGCTGTCGATGCTCATCCCCGACGTGGTCGGCTTCAAGCTGCACGGCAAGCTCCCACCGGGCGCGACCGCCACCGACCTCGTGCTGGTGGTCACCCAGATGCTCCGCAAGAAGAAGGTCGTCGGGAAGTTCGTCGAGTTCTACGGCGCCGGACTCTCCAGTCTCGCACTGGCCGACCGCGCGACGATCGCGAACATGGCGCCCGAGTACGGCGCCACCGCCGGCTTCTTCCCCGTGGACGCGGAGACGCTCCGCTATCTCACCTTCACCGGCCGTGGCGGCGACCGCGCCGCGCTCGTCGAGGAGTATTGCAAGGCCCAGGGGATGTTCCGCACCGACGACATGCCGGACCCGATCTTCTCCGACACGCTCGAGCTCGACCTCTCGACGGTCGAGCCGTCTCTCGCCGGCCCCAAGCGCCCGCAGGATCGTGTGCCCTTGAAGGACTCGAAGCCGATGTTCCAGGCCGCCCTCAAGGAGGAGTTGTCGCGTCTCGGTCCTAGCCCCCTGCCGAGTGGCGAGCGCCGAGTGCCGAGCCCCGCCGTTGAACTCCGCCACGGCCACGTCGTCATTGCCGCGATCACGAGTTGCACCAACACGTCCAACCCCAGCGTCATGCTCGCCGCGGGTTTGCTCGCGAAGAAGGCGGTCGCGAAGGGGCTCAAGAGCCAGCCATGGGTGAAGACCTCGCTCGCGCCGGGATCCAAAGTGGTCACCGACTATTACGCCAAGGCCGGCGTGACCGAGTCGCTCGACGCGCTCGGCTTCTACCTCACCGGCTATGGCTGCACCACGTGCATCGGGAACTCCGGCCCGCTCCCGCCGGAGATCTCCCAGGCGATCGATGAGCGGCAGCTGGTCGTGGCCGCGGTGCTCTCGGGCAATCGCAACTTCGAGGGCCGCATCAACCCGCAGACGCGCTTCAATTATCTCGCATCGCCGCCGCTCGTGGTCGCGTACGCGCTCGCCGGCCGCATGGACATCGACTTCGAGACGGAGCCGCTCGGCACGGGGAAGGACGGCCCCGTCTTCCTCCGGGACATCTGGCCGAGCGCCAGGGAGGTGGCGGACACGATCCTCTCGTCGGTGAAGAGCGAGATGTTCACGCGGGAATACGCCGACGTCTTCACCGGCGACGACCGCTGGCGCGCCCTCCCCGTGCCAGCGGGCGATCGCTTCGCCTGGTCGGACGATTCGACGTACGTGCGCAATCCGCCCTTCTTCGACGGGATGACGATGACGCCCCCCGGCATCCAACCGGTGCGCGGCGCGCGCGTGCTGGCGATGCTCGGCGATTCGATCACCACCGACCACATCTCGCCCGCCGGCTCGATCCCCAAGGCGAGCCCGGCGGGGACGTGGCTGATGGAGCACGGCGTGCAGCCCGCCGACTTCAATTCGTACGGCGCGCGCCGCGGGAACCACGAGGTGATGGTGCGCGGTACCTTCGCGAACATCCGCCTGCGCAACGAGCTTGCGCCGGGCACCGAGGGCGGCGTCACGGTGACCGCTCCCGGCGCGGCGCCGCTGGCGATCTACGACGCGGCCATGGAATTCCAGAAAGCCGGCGTGCCGCTGGTCGTCCTCGCGGGCAAGGAGTACGGCACCGGCAGCTCACGCGACTGGGCCGCCAAGGGCACGCGCCTGCTCGGCGTGCGCACCGTGATCGCCGAGAGCTTCGAGCGGATCCACCGCTCCAATCTCGTGGGCATGGGAGTGCTCCCTCTCGAATTCGCCTCCGGCGCCACGCGCCAGTCGCTCGGCCTCTCCGGATTCGAGGCGTACGAGATAATCGGCCTCGACGATAAGCTTGCCCCGCGCGCGATGCTCACTGTGGTCGCGACGTCGCCGGGCGGCACGACGAAAGATTTCCTCGTGCGGTGCCGGATCGATACGCCGGAGGAGGGGCTGTACTTTCGGAACGGCGGGATACTGCCGTACGTGTTGCGGAATTTGGTGGGGCGATAGGAGGGAGAGAACAAAGCAGTCCATAGTCCGTAGTCCAGAGTCCATAGGGAGACAGTGGAAAGTGGGGCGCGCCCTACTCTCCACTTTCTCCCTATGGACTATGGACTATGGACTACGGACTGCTTTTCGCAGTTCTCTCAGCACCACCCTCGCCCTCCAAGCCGCCGTCAGCGTCGCGCCCACGCCGATCACGATCAGCACCGTGATCAGCACGGAATTTTCCCGCCAGCCGAAATACCCGCACAGCGGGCCGTCGGTCAGTGATCCGATCGCCAGCAGCACCAACCGCTCCGCCCGCGCCATGAGCCCGCCGCGGTAATCCACGCCGACAAGCGCCCCCTTCGCCCGCGTATAGCTCACGAGCATCGAGCCGCCGAGCGCCAGCGCCGTGCCCAGCGTCCCCCAAAATGCGGGTGCGAAGAACACCGCGAGTCCCACGAACGCGAACATCTCGGAGAAGCGATCGATCACCGAATCGAGGAACTCGCCGTGATCGCTGACCACGCCGCGCGCCCGCGCGATCCGTCCGTCGAGAATGTCGGAGAGCCCGCCGAGCAGGAGGAATTCCCCGCCGAGCGCAACGGCGCCCTTGGCGTATGCGATGCCGGCCGCGAGCCCGAACGCGCCTCCCGCGTAGTTGAGCGCGTCGGGGGAGACGCCGCCGCGCACGAGCGCGCGTTCCAGCGGCGCGATCAGCCACATCACCCAGCCGCGGATCCAGCGGCCGAGGAGCAGGGTGATCGGACGGGCGGCGACGTCGGCGTCCAAAAGAATCGGCCTCCGTCGCGCCGCCACCGCGTACGCCGGCAGCGACATCAGGATCACGAGGACGAAGACGGCGGCGGCGTAGGCGAGCGTGGTCATGTCAGCGACGGCGCTGAGGGCGGGCGCGAAGGTAGCGCAGCACGCGGGGCCAGAGGAAGAGCAGCGGCCACCGGCGCTCGCGCGACGTGAGCGCCACCCTCACCCCGGAGCGGCGCTCCACCTTGGCGGCGATGTAGTCCACCCAGCCGTCGTAGAGGATCACGTACTTGGCCCACCGCAGCGTGGCGCGCCGCTTACTGCGGGCGAAATAGCGCTCCCAGCGACGTCGAAGCGGCGCCGGTGCCGGCGAAGCGGGATGGTAGACATCCCCCTCTCGAACGATTACTTTTCTGGCCGCAAGCTGATGAAGCAACGCATCATAGACCGGCGCCAGCGAAGCCCGTTGCGCGCCGGTCAACGTTTCGATACGGTCCTCGTCCTCGGGGCGGATCTCCGCCGCGAAGGATCGCGTGAGCAACGCGCGAAGGTAGCCCGCCGCGTCGAACGTGTCGGGCAGATAGGGGCGACCCCATTCGCACGTTCGCGCGCGACAGCTCGCGAGCGCGTCCAGCACCGCGGCCCGGCTCTCCCGGTCCCGGCTCCAGGCGAGCTGTACGTGCTGGAAGAGGCGCCCCTGGATGAAATGGTCGTTCGCGCCGGCCGATACGGCGTGCGCGAGGTCGGCGAGTGAGAGGACGGCACACTTGGCGACCGCCGGCGGCGTCATGTCCCTCGCGCGCACGGCGATGATGTTCGGTGGGAGAACGCGATTCAGCCGGGCGGCGGTGCGGGGCGTTCGTGGGAGGCCGTGCGACCGCGCGAGCGCTTCGTAGGCGGGCTCGTAGTCCGTGACGATGACGAAGAAGTCGTACGCGCTCTCGGGCGCCGCGTTCGAACGCTGGGCGTGCGAGCCGTAGTGCACGAGGGCGACACAGGCGGGACCGAACGCCGCGGCGAGCGCTTGCGCCACCCGCGCCGCGTCGGGCGCGAGGGGTTCGACGACGTCGGCCGTGAGCGCGCGGACGACCGCGGGATTGGCGAGGAGTTCGGCGACGAGGGTCACAAGCGTCACGAGCGCGGCGCGCGCCGCAGCTCGGCGAGTTGCGCGATCATCGACTGGCGCAATCGGTCGAGGAACGCGTCCACGGGCTCGGCGGGCAGTGCTGCGAAGGGGCCGGCGATGACGACGTTGATACGGCTGTTGGCGAGCAAGACGAGGGCATCGGTGAACGTTCGGGCGCCCACCATGCCGTCGGCCACGATGGTATAGACAGGACGATGGGTTTGTGTCAGGATGATGCGGGGACCGCCCCGCATGAAACGGCCGATCCCGCCGTCGCGGGTGCGATGGCCCTCGGCGTAGATCACTAGGGAGTTCTCCCCTCGCGCGACCCGCGCGGCGGCGTCTCCAAGTTGTGCCAGATCATTCCGGAGGCCGGCGACGCGCTGCGTGACGAAGGGAAAGCGCGCCATCCGCAGGATCGGCGAGAGAGTGGGGATGTACCACTGGTAGCGTTCGCGGGTAGGAATGAGGGGCGGCGGATCACGGAAGAGCGTGAGCGCCACGGGGATGTCGAACACCGACTGGTGGTTCATCACGGCCACCACTGCTTCGTCGGGGATCGCACCGCTGATCGAGACACGCACGCCGGCGGTGAGGCGACAGAGGAAGAGCACGACGCGCCCCTGGGCGCGCAGCCAGGCGCCGACGTATCGCGCACGGCGCGAAGGGAGGATCGTGATCGCCGGCCAGAGCAGCAGACGCTGCACCGGTCCGGCCACGAGCAACAAGTAGGGCAGCCAGACGAGGAAGAAGAGCGAGCCGCGCAGCGCCCGGCTCGCCCGATCAAACCGGCTCCGTGTGCCGAACGTCTCGTTCAGTCGCGTGGTCATGCCGCAGTGAATTTTCGGAGGTCCGACATGGCAATACGAACGGCACCGCAAACGGAAATGAATCCGCTCGACTACGACTACAGCAGCTTCTTCTATTCGTCGAGCGACGACCCGTTCGCGATCCTTGAGCCGTACAACGAATGGTACAACCGCGCGATGCCGCAGGGGTACTACCTGTTCGCTCAGGCGATGTCAACGCCGCCCGGCGGGCAGGTGATGCTCACCGACGGGCTCCGGCACCAATCGCGCAAGCTCCTGAACCTGAGCTCGTACAACTACCTCGGGCTGTCGTCGCGCCCGGAAGTGATCGCGGCCGCCAAGGCGGCGCTCGACCAGTACGGGCTCGGCGCCGCCGGCTCTCCCGTGTTGAGCGGGACGATGGATGTCCACGTGCAGCTCGAGGAAGCGCTCGCGAAGTGGAAGCAGAAGGAAGCGGTGATGGTCTTCCCCACCGGCTACAGCACCAACGTCGGCCTCATCTCCGGCATGATGCGCCCGGGGGACTGGGTCGTCGCCGACCAGAACTCGCACGCGAGCATCGTCGACGGCGCCATCCTGTCCAAGGCGGAAGTGCGGTTCTTCCGCCACAACAATCCGGTGGACCTCGAGAAGAAGCTCGAGAAGGTGAAGGGAAAGAAGGTGATCGTCGCGATTGAGGGCGTGTACTCGATGGACGGCGATGTCTGTCCCCTTCCCGAGCTCGTCGCCGTCGCCAAGAGGTACGGCGCGCGCATCTTGCTGGACGAGGCGCACTCCGCGTTCGTCTACGGTGCGAACGGCCGCGGCGTCGCCGAGCATTACGGCCTCGAAGATGAGGTCGACATGCACGTCGGCACTTTCTCGAAGGCGCTCGGCGGCCAGGGCGGCTATGTGGCCGGCTCGCGCAAACTGTACAACTACCTGAAAGGGTTCGCGCGCTCCCGCGTCTTCTCGTGCGCGCTCTCGCCGGTGGTCACGGCGGGCGTGCTCAAGAGCCTCGAGCTCGCGCAGGCCGAGCCAGAGCTCCGCGCGCGGCTCTGGCGCAACGTGGCGCACATTCGGGGCCGCCTCGAGGAGTCGGGGGTGGACATCGGCCAGTCCACGTCGCAGGTGATCCCGATCATGGTGAAGAACGACCGGCGGGTATTCGAGCTCGGACACAAGCTCCTGCTGGCGGGTCTGTACCTGCAGCCGATCATCTATCCCGCGGTGGCGAAGCACCGGTCGCGGTTCCGGGTGTCGGTCTCCGCGTCGCACACCACCGAGCAGCTTGACGAAGGCGTCGCGATCCTCGTCAAAGTCCTTCGCGAAGAGGGGATCCTCGTATGAGCGCGACCAAGGACGAATTCGTCCAGTATCATTATCGGGATGTGATCGGCGGCTTCTTCGAGTTCCCGACGGAGAACGCGAAGGCCATCCTCCCGCCCGAATTGCAGCCGATCGAGGCGCATCACGGCTCGAGCGTGCTCTCGGTGATGGCCACCGATTTCTTCGACAGCCCGGTGGGCGATTACGGCGAGCTCATCCTGTCGATCCTCGTCGCGCCGCGCATCGAGCCGGGGCA
>JAYUMO010000341.1:0-15548 GCA_043762555.1 Gemmatimonadaceae bacterium
CCATTCATTAGCCCACCACGTAAGTGGTGGGTAGATTGGGAAACGGAATCGAGTCCCGCAGGGACGACACTCTCGCGCAGACTCTTTTGACCGCACGAAGGTCCGCCGACTCTCACCCTACTCGTACCGCAACGCTTCCACCGGATCCAACCGTGCCGCGCGAATGGCCGGGATCATGCCGAACAACACGCCGGTGCCGGCGGCCGCGATCAGCGAGAGGACGATCGACCACGCCGGGATGTTCGCCTCGATGGGCGAGATCTGCCGGACCAGGAACGCGAGGCCGCTGCCACCCAGGAGGCCGATCACCGCGCCGACACTGGTCATCGTGGCCGCTTCCACCAGGAACTGCCAGAGGATGATCCCCTTGGTGGCGCCCAATGCCTTGCGCACGCCGATCTCGCGGGTGCGCTCGGTGACCGAGATCATCATGATCGCGACCACGCCGACGCCGCCCACGAGCAGGCCGACACTTGCGAGCGCGATCATGATCATGAAGAAGCTGCTGGTGAACTGGTTGAACGCGGCCATCAGCTTGTCCTGCCCGAAGACCGCGAAGTTGTTCGGCGCTCCCGGGCGGAGCCCGCGGAGCGAACGGAGCCCGGCGGTCACGTCATCCATCGCATCTTCGCGCGCGACGTCCTCCCGCGGCTTCACCGTGAGATCGAGCCCGCGGATCCACAGGTCGAGATACTTGCGACCCGTGGCGAAGGGGACCTTCGCTTGCGCCTCATCGGAACTGGCCTGCTCGGTGGGCGCGAAGATGCTCACCGTGCTGTGGTAGACGCCGATCACGGTGAACGGCAGGCCGTCGACGAGGATCACCTTGTTGATCGGGTCGGAGTCGCCGAACAGCCGCTCGGCCATCTTGGTGTTCACGACGACAACGCGTGACGCGGCAGTCGCCTCGCTGACCGTGAAGCTGCGGCCCGGCTCGATGTTGCCGCCGTCGACGAGCGTCCAATTCGGCGTGAAGGCGTCCACGGCGCCGCCCTTGAGCTCGCGGTCGCGATACTTGAAATTCGCCGAGCCGCTGATGTGGGCGGTGACGACCCCGATCGTCGGCAGGCGCTGAAGAGATTCGGATTCGCGCAGGGTGATCGGCGGGTTGCGGCGCGACGGGCACATCTCGTCGCTCCCGTCGCAGTTCATCAGGAAGTCGCCGCGGCGCTGCACGAAGAAGCTGGTCGGACCCGCGGCCGCCAGCGTCTCGGAGACGCTGGACTGGATGCCGTGGACGGCAGCCGACATGGCGGTCACCACGAACACGCCCACGGCGACGCCCATGATGGTGAGCGCGGCGCGCACCTTGTTCGCGCGCAGCGAGTCGATCGCGATGCGCACGCCCTCGAGGGTGGAGTAGAGCCGGTCGGCGGTGCTCATCTCACTCCTGACGGATCGCGGTGATCGGATCGAGCCGCGCGGCGCGGATCGCGGGGTAGACGCCCGCCACGACGCCCGTGACGGTGCCGAGCAGCACCCCGACCACGATCGACCAGGGCGCCACCGACATCGGCAGCGGGCTCACCGCCGCGATCAACGTGGCGAACGCGAGCCCGAGCCCGACGCCAATCGCCGCGCCAACCGTGCTCAGCGTGGCCGATTCGGCGAGGAACTGGCGGCGAATGTCCCGGCGGCGTGCCCCGAGCGCCTTCCGCACGCCGATCTCGCGCGTGCGCTCGGCCACCGCGACGAGCATGATGTTCATGATCACCATCGCGCCGACGACGAGCCCGATGCCCGGGATCGCGGCGCCGGCGATCGTCATGATCTCCTTCAGCTTGATCCAGAAGTCGAGCGCCGCCTCGGAGGTGAACATCACGAAGTTGTCGGGCTGTGACGGGTGGAGCTTTCGGCGACCACGCATCGTGGCGCGCACTTGGTCCATCACGTCGCGCATCTGCGCGACCGAGGCGCTCTGGATCAGGAGCGTGGCGATAACCCCGGGGGGCTGCGTGAGCCGGCGGGCGGGCGACTTGAGGGGTGTGACGACGAACTTGTCCAGCGAGTGCCCGAAGATGCTGCCCTGCGGTTCGGCGACGCCCACCACGTTGTAGTTGATGCCGCCGATCTTGATCTCGCGCCCGATCGGGTCGAGGTTCGGATAGAAGTGCGTCGCCACGTCGGCACCGATCACCGCGACCAGTGACCCATGCGCCAGTTCCTGCTCGCTGATCACGCGACCCTTGGCGATCGAGATCTTCTGGATGTTGAAGAAATCGCCATCCACGGCGAAGAGCTGCACTTGCCGGCGCCGGGCGTAGTTGCTCTCGACGTACAGCTGCCACTGCGTGTTGCGGATCGCCCAGCGCGTGCCACTCGGGAGCCCGTCCACCACCGGGTGCACGTCGGGATCGCGCACGTAGGGGCGCCGCTGCCACTCCTTCCACTGCGCGTCGGTCACGTTCCCGAAGTTGATGCTGGGGAAGCGGCGCAGCTCGAAGGTGTTCACGCCCATCAGCTTCCCGACGAAGTCCTCTTCCATGTAGCGTCCCATCCCCTGCACGATCGATACGACCGCGACCAGGAACATGACGCCGATCATCACGCCCAGGAGCGTGAAGAAGCTCTTGAGCTTCTGCACGCGGATCTGCGTGAGGGCGAGTCGAATGGCGTCGAGGAGGTGCATGAGGGACCGGTGGTCTGTGGTGTCAGCGGTCAGGATTCAGTGAGGGACCCGATCGCGTCGCACCGCGACCTGGCAGGTGCGTTCCTACTCGTATCGCAGCGCCTCGATCGGGTCCAACCGTGCGGCGCGGATGGCGGGGAGCATGCCGAACAGAATGCCGGTCGCGGCGCTCGCGAACAGGGCCAGTAAAATGGCCCACGCCGGAATGCTCGCCTCGATCGGGGAGATCTGGCGGATCAGATACGCCAATGCGCCGCCGCCGATCAGACCGATCACCGCGCCGACGCTCGTCATCGTCGCCGCTTCCACGAGGAACTGCCAGAGGATGATCCCCTTCGTCGCGCCAAGCGCTTTGCGCACGCCGATCTCGCGCGTGCGCTCGGTGACCGAGATCATCATAATCGCCACCACGCCGACGCCGCCCACCAGCAGGCCGATCGCCGAGAGGGCGATCATCACGAGGAAGAACGCCCCGACGATCTTGTTGTAGAGGTCGAGCACCTTCTCCTGGCCGCTCACGAAGAAGCTGTTGGCCTGACCCGGGCGCAGGCCGCGCCGAACGCGCAGCACCTCCACCGCCTGGTCCATCGCGACGTCCTGGGAGACCCCGTCCCAGGGCTTCACGGTGAGGTCGAGCCAGCGCACGTTGACGTTCAGGCGCCGGCGGGCCGTCTCGAAGGGGATGATGAGGCGGCCCCGCGAGCCGGCATCGAAGATGTTCCCCAGCGCGTGGTAGTGCCCGATCACCCGGAACGGCTTTCCGTCAATGTCGATCTCCTTCCCCATGGCGTCGGCGTCCCCGAACAACCGCTCGCGCAGTTTGTCATCGATGAGGACCACCTGCACCCCGGCGGCATTCTCCGCTTCGGTGAAGCTCCGGCCCGGGCTGATGTCGCCGCCGTCCACGACCGTCCACCCGGGGGTGTAGGCCTCCACCTGCGCGCCGGGCAGCGTATGGTCCTTGTATTTCACGGCGGCCTGCGTATTCACGTGCGCGATCACACCGCGGATCGCCGGCTGCTTGGCCACTTCGGCGGCAAGCTCCGTCGTGAGCGGGGGGAAGCGGATCCACGGGCAGCTCTCCTCGCCGTTGCATGTGTTGAGAGCCATCGGCCACTTGGTGATGAAGAACGTCGTGGGGCCGGCGGCGGCGAATCCTTTCTCCACACCCTGGTTGATCCCGTGCACCGTGGCGCTCATCGCCGTCACGACGATCACGCCAATGGCGATCCCCATCACCGTGAGTCCGGCCCGCACCTTGTTCACGCGCATCGCGTCGAAAGCGATGAGCACCCCTTCTCCGAGCGCAGCGAGGCGATCGCGCCAGCGCATCAGTCGGCCCTCAGCGCGGCGATCGGATCGAGGCGGGCGGCGCGAATGGCGGGCCACGTGCCGGCCGCGATCCCCACGCCGGCGCCGACCAACACCGACAGCACGATGCTCCAGGGGGCGACGGTCGTCTGGAAGTTCACGAGCTCCATCAGGAAGGAGATGCCGTAGCCGAAGCCGATGCCGATCAGCGCGCCCACCACGCTCAAGGTGGACGACTCGACGAGGAACTGGCGCCGAATGTCGCGCCGGCGCGCGCCGAGTGCCTTGCGGATCCCGATCTCGCGCGTTCGCTCCGCCACCGCCACGAGCATGATGTTCATGATCACCATTGCGCCGACCACGAGGCCGATGGCCGGCAGGAAGATCCCGGCCAGCACGAGGAATTGCTTGATCTTGTCCCACGCGGCAAACGCCGACTGCGTGGTCTCGAAGACGAAGTTGTCCGGCTGGTCGGGGTGGAGGTGCCGCCGGCGGCGCATGACCTCGCGCACCTGATTCTGGATCTCGGTGAGCGCCGCGGAGTTGGGCGCCTTCACCACGATACCGTAGATCGTGCGGCGCGCTTCGGTCACGCGCGACATCGCGCTCTTGAAGGGCCCGAGCACCTGATTGTCGAAATTGAAGCCGAGGCTGGTCCCTTGCTTCTCAAGCAGGCCGACCACGCGGAAGGAGACCCCTTTCAACTTCAGCTCGCGCCCGATCGGATCGAGGTTGGGGAAATAGTCCTTGGCCACGTCGGTCCCGATGACCAGGACCGGCGTGCCCATCTCGTCTTCCTGCGCGGAGAAGAGCCGTCCCTTGGAGACGCCGAGGTCCTTGATGGTGAAATAGCTGAGGGTGACCGCCTCGGCGAGTACCCGCGGCCCGCCGTGCACGTATTCCGATTGCCCGGGGACGCGCTGCGCGTCATGGATGGCCCACTCCGCGTCGGGCGGCAGTGCGTCGCGGATCGCCTCGGCGTCCTGCACCGTGATCGGCGGACGGTGCGTCCATTCGCGCCACTCGGCCTCCGTGACGTCGCCGACCTGAATGTCGGGGAAGCGCCGCACGTTGAAGGTGTTCACGCCAAGGAACTTGCCGGCGAAGTCCACCTCGATCTTCTTGTTGAGCCCCTCGACGATCGACACGACCGCCACGAGGAACATGACGCCGATGATGACGCCGATCAGCGTGAAGAAGCTCTTCAGCTTCTGCACGCGGATCTGCTCCAGGGCGATCCGAATGGAGTCGAGGAAATTCACGTGATCACGTCGCGGCCCGGGCCACGAACTTCACTTGCGGCTCGTCGGACGATTTGTGGCCGTCGAACAAGGTGATCACGCGGCGCGCATGCTTCGCGATGTCGGCCTCGTGCGTCACCATGATCACGGTCTGGCCGTCCCGCGAGAGCGCCTCGAACACGCGCATGATCTCCTCACTCGTCGTCGAGTCGAGGTTCCCCGTCGGCTCGTCGGCGAGGAGGATGGCCGGATTGTTCACCAGCGCGCGCGCGATCGCGACGCGCTGCCGCTGGCCGCCCGAGAGCTCGTTCGGCCGGTGGTCCATGCGGTCCGCCAGTTGCACTTTCTCCAACGCTTGCGCCGCCCGGCGCTTTCGTTCCGCGCTCGGCACGCCGGCGTAGACCAACGGCAGCTCCACGTTCGCCAGGGCCGACGCGCGGGGCAACAGGTTGAAGGTCTGGAAGACGAAGCCGATCTCGCGGTTCCGGACGCGCGCCAGGTCGTCATCCGCCATCGCGGAAACGAGCTCGCCGTTCAGCCAGTATTCGCCCGCGGTCGGCGTGTCGAGACAGCCGATGAGGTTCATGAGCGTACTCTTGCCGGAGCCCGAGGGCCCCATGACCGCCACGTACTCGTTCCGGCGGATCGCGATGTCCACGCCGCGCAGCGCGTGCACCACCTCGCCGCCCATGTCGTACTCGCGCGTGATGCCGCGGGTGACGATCACCCACTCCTTGCTGGGCGTCGCTCCGGGGAGATCGGTGACGGCCTGGCGCTCGGCGGTGGTGCTCAAGCCGTGCTCGCTGGTGGTGGGGCTCACGTTTTGGCCACGTCGGACGTCTTCTTCGCGTCCTTCGTCTCCTTCTTCTGCTCGCGGACGGTGGTGCCCTCCTTGAGCTCGCGGATCGCCTGGAAGCTGCCGGAGACGATCGTCTCGCCCTCCTGCAGCCCCGACAACACTTCGAAGTATTCCTCGCCCGCGATCCCGATCCGCACCGGACGGAAGGCGACCTTGTTGTCCTTGCCGACCACGAAGACGCCTTCGACGTCGCGCTTGCCGACATCCTTGGCCGCCTTCTTGCCGAGCACCACCTGCGCCGAATCCTTGTTCTCGTTCTTCTCGTGCTCGCGCACCGTGAGCGCGATGATCGGAATGCTCAGCGCATTGCTGCGCGTGTCGGTGATGATCTTGGCGGTGGCCGAATAGTCGGGGCGCGTGTCGTGCGGCGGATTGAGGAGCTGCACCTTCACTTCGTAGTCCACCGCCTGCTCACCGGACTGCGAGCTCGACACGCCCGCGGCGCGGAGCGCCGAGTTCGAGATCTCGACCACCTTGCCGCGGAACGTCGTATCGGGGAAGGCGTCGATCTCCACGGTGGCCGAATCGCCGACGGCGATGCGCGCGACGTCGGTCTCGTCCACCTTCACCTTGGTCTCGAGCATCGACATGTCGCTGATCGTGAGCAGCAGCGCGGCGTCCTTGTTGAACGTGCCGGGGACCGCGGTCTCACCTTGTTCCACGGCGAGGCGCGTCACCTGGCCGCTCATCGGGGCGACGATCGTCGTCTTCGCGAGGAGCGACTCGGCGTTCCGCAGCGCCGCTTCGGTCTGATCGATCGAGTGGCGGGCGGCTTCATACAATGCGGCGTTCACGTCGACCGTCGTCCGCAGCTGCTCGAGCGACTCCTCGGAGATCAGCGTCGAATTCGTCTTGACGATCTCTTCCGCGCGGCGCAGCGCACTCCGCGACTGGTCCAGGCTCGCCTTGGTGCGCGCCAGCTCCGCCTTCGCCGACGCCACGGCCGCCTGGCTCCGCTGCACCTCGGCGTCGTACGTGGCGCGGTCGATCTGGAGGAGGAATTGGCCCTTCTTCACCATTTCCCCTTCCTTCACCGCGAGCCGCACGATGCGCCCGCTCACGTCGGAGGCGACGTCGACCTTGGTGTGCGGCTGCACTTGACCGCTCGCCGTCACGGAAGCGACGAGATCCCGCTTCGCCACCTTCTCCTCCCGCACGACCGTCGCCTGGTTGCTGCCCTTCTTGACGAAGAACACCACCAACGCCACGAGGACGACGGCGCCGACGGTGAGAACGACCCACTTGCTTCGCTTGGTCATGATGGCCCCGGTTAGCGCAGGGGACGCCCGACCGCGAGCTCCAACGCGGCGAACGCCCGGTGAAATTCGAAGGTGGACGTGAGCAGCTGGCTCACGGCCCGTTGGTAGTCATTCCGCTGCGTGGAGAGATCGACGGCGGTCGCCGAGCCCACGCGATATTTCTCCTGGGCGAGCCGCAGCGCCAAGCGTGCCTGTTCCATGTTCTCTCGCGCCAGCTGCTCGGCCTCCAACGCCGCCTGCAGCGTCAGGTAGGCGCTGGTCACATCGGCGGTGAGCTTGAGCTCCTGCGAGCGCACTTGGTAGCGCGCATCGTTCCGCACCGCCTGCGCCGTCTCCAACGTGGTGACGCGCTGCAGCCCGTCGAGGACGACCAGCGACAGCGTCACCGAGGCCTGGAAGGGCTGCGTGGTGAAACTCCACGGCACGGCGTTGTTCGCCTTCTTGATCGCCGCCGTATCGGGAGGCAGGATGGACGCGCAGTTGATCCCCGCCAGGCCCACTCCGGTCCGAATGGAATCGAGTTGCGCGCAGTCCGACACGTTCGCGTAGTACTGCTGCGTCGCGACGGTCACCGGATAGTTCGCGTTGGTGTACTGGTTCGCATAGCCGCCCCAGCCGGCGGAGGCGCTGAGCGTCGGGAGGAAATTCCCCTTCGCCGAGGTGACGCCCTTGGACGCGGCCACTTCGGTCGACTGGAGCGAGAGCAGCCTCGGGTTGGACGCCCGCGCGAGGCCGAGCACGAACTCGAGCGTGAACGACGGTGCCGTGACCGCGATGCGCGTGGTGAGGCGCACGCCGGGCGGCTGCGGAACGCCGATGAACTCGAAGAGCGCGAGCCGGTCCACCTGCACCTGATTGTGGGCGCGGATGGCGGCGATGCGCTGGTTGCCCAGATCCACGAGCGCTTTCGACAGGTCGAGCTGCGTGCCCGATCCCGCGGTCATTTTCGCCCGCGCCAGGTCCACCTGCACCTGGTTGCTGGCGATCAACGAGTCTTGCAACGCGGCGTTCGCTTCGTCGACGAGGACGAGCAGGTAGAAGTCGGTCACGTTCCGCCGGAGCGTGGCCGCGGAGGCCGAGATATCGTTCTCGGTCGCCTTGAGGTTCGCGCCCTCGAGCGACGGATTCACGAAGCTGGCCGTCGAGAGATTGTAGCTGAGGCCGATGCCATAGGAGGACTGGACGAGGTCCGAGCCGGTGGTGAGCCCGGGAACGCCGCTCACCGTCACACCGCCCTGGCCGAGATAGCCGCCCGAGAGACTCACGCCGCCCCTCGGAATGAGCGCGCCGTACGCGCTGCGCACGCGCGCCTGGGCGGGATTCAGTTGATCGACACGCTGGAGGTACTCCGGGTTGTTCTTGAGCGCCAGCGCCACGGCCAGGTCGAGCGTCAGCACGGGCGCGCCCGTCGAATCGACAGCTTGCGCGGGAGCCGGCCCGACCGCGGCCAAGGCGCAGCATGCTGCCGCGACGAACGTTTGTACTCGCATCGGTAGGGATCCTGGTTGATGTCCTGGGGAACTTACGGCGCCCCGCGCGCGGCGGTTTCAGCCCCCGATGCACGACGCCCCGCCGGTCGCGCGGGGCGTCGGAACGGGCGGCGGTGGGGCCGGTGGGCCGAGTCCCAGTGCGGCAGCTCGCCTCAGTGCGGTAGCTCGTCGCGCTGCGCCGTCACGTCGCCGAGCGTCACCTTGAGCACGCGCCCCTGCGCGTCCACCCAGATGTCCCGAGTGGTCCCGCCGGCCATCGTCGCGGTGAGACGACGCGCATCGAGCGGCGTGCCGCCCACCACGATCCGCTCGGCGCCTCCCACCTGGACGTGCATCGACTCCTGCACGTTGCGCGTCGGGATCACCACCGGCACGACGAACGAGTTCCCGCGGATGCGCTGCGCGAGGAAGTAGTACTGATGGAACACATCGTCGTCGATGACGAGCGCGCCTTCGGACACGATGTACTCCTTCGCGGCCTCACCGGTGGGCGTGCGCACGCGTGCGCTGAAACGGCCGCGTCCAATGACCCCCTTGAGCCGGAGCTGCAGCTGATCGTTGATGCGCACTTCCATCTGGTAGGCGAGGGGGGCGTAGCTGGCATCGGTACGCAGCGCCGGGGAGAGGCGCTGGGTGTCGAAATCGACGGTCGCGTTGGCGACGTAGACATCCTCGTTGGGTGTGACGGAACGGCGAATAGTGAAGGTCTCGCGCCCGATGCGCGTCCCCTTCCGGAAGATCGTGAAGGTCCCTTCGTCCACGACCGTCACTTGGGCGCTCGCCGGGAGCGGCGTGGCGAGCGCCAGGGCGAACGCCGTGGCGAACGCCGCACCACCGGCGACGAGGGTCCAGCGGCCCGGTGACGCGGTCATTCGGCTCCGGCGGTGGCGAGGAAGAGGCGCTGGCCGATTCGCTCGCGCCAACGGTCGTAGAGCGCCCGACCCGTGCTCGCGCTCGCCGCGCGCGGGCAGCCGAGGGCGCCGGCATTCCACCCGGGCACGCGGAGTCGCCCGAGGCGGTAGCGACGGTACTCGGCGGCGTCGAGGGGACGGTCGAGCGCGAGATCGAGGCGCACGGCCGCCGGGTTGAGGTGTAGCAGGAGCGACGTCTCCGCCTCGCCGCCGGGCAGCGGCCCCGGGTCGGCCGTGAGAAGGTCGCTCATCGGGATCGACCAGAGGTCGGCGACGCGGACGCGGGCGCCGTTCGTCACCACGGTGAGCAGCGCCTCCTGATGCTGGATGTGGTCGTTGGCGCTCAGGAGGATAAATTCCCGGAAGCCGGTCTCCTCCCAACCGGCGAGCAGATCGTTGAGCAGTCGGTGCAGCGTCTTGCGCGGCACCGCGCTGTCGCCGAGGGAGGGGCGCGCCCCGGCGCGCAGCGCGCCATACTCCACGACCGGGGCGCGCAGCACGCCGAACTCGGCGGACAGCGCGTCGGCGAGGCGCTCGACGATCAGCGTTTGGGCGCCGAGCGGGAGATGCGGACCGTGGGGTTCACAGCTCCCGATGGGCAGGATGAGGCGCGGGTCGTCCGCGAGCAACGCGGCGAGCTCGGCGGGATTCATCTCCTTGAGGCGTCGTGAATTGGGTGCGACGGCGCGGAGGGAAGCGGTCATTTCGACTCGCGGTGACGATCGGCGTTCGGACGCGCGCGGCGGTTCCGGTGCGCGGGCGATGCTGTGGACGGTGGCCGCCGGAGCGGCGCTGATTGCGGCCGCGTGGTGGCTGCGCGACCCCGGAGTACGCTACCTTGCCGCCGCGGCCGCCGCTACGGGTGTCGCCGCGGCGTTGAGCGTGCGCCTCGCCCGGGGTGCGAGGGAATGGGGCCTCGGCTTCGCCGCGACCGGCGTTCTCTTCGTGGTGATGGCGTTCTCGTCGCAGCGCACGCTCACGCGCATCTCGGAAGAGTGGCCCGCGTATCGCGCGTCGCGGCTGGCGGATGGCAGCGCGGCGCTGAGCGCGGAGCTGGCGCGTACCGCGGCCACGCTCCGCGCGACGGCGGCACGCGCGCTCGACGCGCCCGAGGATGTCGCGTCGGCGTTCCGCGCGCTCGCGCCGCTCGCCACGCGCGATGGGCGCGGGGTGGTACTCCTTGAGCGCGGCCGGGTAGCGGCGTGGGCCGGCCGAGTGTTCGCGGACGTCGACTCGTTGTCGGCGCCGCTCGGCGTCGTGCGCGGGCCGTTCTACGCCACCCTGTACGCCGCGGCCGCGCGCGGCGAGAGGCGGGCCGTCGCGACGGCGGTCGTGCTCGCCGATGCGCCCGGCGATTCCCTCACCACGGCGGTCGACGTACGGGTGGCGCGCCGGGCGGGGCTGGAAGACTTCGCCCTGCTCGCGCCCTGGGAGCCCGGCGTGGACGTGGCCGTCTTCGCGGTGGGGGCGGACACGCTGCTGCGGGCGCGGCCGATCGCGCCCGAAGCCGAGGAGGCGCGGCTGATCGAGACCGGTCGAGCGCGGACGCGCGGACTGCCGCTGCTCGCGCTGGCGCTCGCGATCCTCGTGGGCGCCTCGTGGCGCCAGGGACGGACGCTCTGGTGGCGACTCGCGCCGCTCGCGGTCGCGCTCGCGGTGATCGCGGTGGCGCCGCTGAGCGCGCTGTCGAGCCGCTCCGTATTTCTGGATCCCACCGTGTACTACGCGCGGATCGGCGGCCCCTACACGGCGAACGCCGGCGCGCTCGCGATGGCGACCGCGCTGGTGCTCTTCGGCCTGTTGCTGGCGCTCCGCTCGCGGGTGCGAATGCCGTCACGTTGGATCCCACCGCTCGTCGCGCTCGCGATCGTGGGGACCGGGCCCTTCCTGATGCGCGCGCTCGCCCGCGGGGTGTCGCCGCCGCCGAGCGGGGTGACGATGACGCTCTGGCTGGCGTGGGAGATCGCGCTCTTCCTGGCCGCGACGACGCTGTTGGTCGCGGCCGCGGCGGCCGGCCAGTCGGCGCTCGGGCGCGCGCGCGTGGTGCCGGCTTGGCTGGCGCCGTTCATCGCCTCGGTGGGGGCGGTCGCCGGATCGCTGGTGCTGGAGCCGCCGGGGGACTGGCCACAGTGGTACACCTTACTATGGATGGGGGCGGTGGGGGCGCTTGCGCTGGCGCGGCCGCACAAGCGGTACGTGCTCGCGGCGGCGATCGTCGCCGCGTGCGGCGCCGCGACGCTGACGTGGAACGCGGGGGTGCGCGGCCGGATCGCGCTCGCGGACCGGGATCTCGATGAGCTCGGGACGCCGGATCCGGACGCGGCGGCGCTGCTCGCCCGTTTCGGTGCGACGCTCGCGTCATCGCCGGCGCCGCTCTCGGAGACGGCGCTCCTACAGGCCTACGTGCGATCCGATCTGGTGGGCGCCGGATTCCCGGTGACGCTCACGCGGTGGCGGGCGGACGGCCGGCCGCTGGCGGAGATCGCGCTCGACCCGGTGGTGGTGCCGGCGCCGGCCGTGCGCGCGCTCATCGCGGCGGCCGCGCGGGCGGGGCATCCGCTCGTCGCGCCGGTGCTCGCGACGCCGGGAATGCTCACCGTGCTCGCGGTCGCCTCGGCCGATGGCGGAGCGACGACGGCCGCCGTCGCGCCGCGCACTCGGCTCATTCCCGACGATCCCTACATGCCACTGTTGGGGCTCACCCCGCGCGAGCATGGCGAGCCTCCTTATCAGATCTCCCTCGCGAGCGTGGATCCATTGGCGGGGCTCGCGCGCGAACGCACCACGTGGTATCGAGGCGGCGACGAAATACACGGCGATCGGCTCGTGCGCACGGGGCTCGGTCCGCGGCGGGCGCACGTCGAGATCGCGCTGCGCTCGCCGCTCGTGCTCGGGCAGCGCGGCGCGCTCGTCGTGCTGCTCGACGTGTTGCTCCTCGCGGCACTCTGGGTGCTGAGCGCGGCGCCGGCGCGCGTGGTGCGCCGATGGACGCGCGCCGGCCTGCGCCGCTGGATGGCGAGCTACCGCGCCCGACTCTCACTGGCCCTCTTCCTGTTCTTCGTGCTCCCGGCCCTCGGCTTCGCGCTCTGGAGCTACGAGCGGCTCCTCACCGAGGACCGGCAGTCGCGCGAGCTCGTGGTGCGGGAGACGCTGCGCGCGGTGGACAGCGCCGATCTCGCCCGCATCGATTCGATCGGCGACCGACGCGGGACGCCGCTGCTCGTCTACCGCGGCGGCGAGCTGCGGTGGTCGAGCGATCCGCTCTGGGACGCGCTCGCCCCCAGCGGCCGGCTCCTCGATCCGGCGAGCTACCAGCTGCTGCGCGAAGGGCACGAAGAGTTCGTGGGCGATGAGGAGCGGGTGGGCGGCGAGCGGGCGCTCTTCGGCTACCGCGCGGCGCTCGGCGACGCGGGCGACGCGTACGTGCTCGGCGCGCCGGGGCGCGTCGGCGATTTCGCGCTCGATCAGCGGCGGCGTGATCTCGCCCTGCTGCTGCTCCTCACCACGGTGCTCGGGGCGCTCGCGGCGCTCGCGCTCAGTCGCGCCGCCTCGCGCGCGCTCGCCGAGCCGATCGGCTCGCTGCGCAGCGCCGCGCTGGCGATCGCGGCGGGCGAGCGCGAGCCGCCGCTCCAGGGCGCGCCGCCGGCGGAGTTCCGGCCGGTGTTCTCGGCGTTCCGGAGCATGGCGGCCGACCTCGGAGAGAGCCGCGCCGCGCTCGAGGCGGCGCAGCGTCGCACGTCCGCCGTACTCCGCAACGTCGCCACGGGCGTGGTGGCGCTCGCGCCCGACGGCACGGTGTCGCTCGGCAATCCGCGCGCCGAAGCGCTGCTCGGCCACGCGCTCCCGGCCGGCACGCCGTTGGGGCGCGCCCACGCGGAGCTCGCGGGGCGCGTGGCCGGCTTCCTCGCCTCGGCGTGGGATGAAGAGGAGTTCGAGACCGCGCTCGGCGAGCGGCAGCTGCAGGCGCGACTCACCCGGCTCGGGACGGGTGGCGCCGTGCTCACGCTCGACGACGTGACCGAGCTGGCGCGCGCACAGCGCGTGCTCGCATGGGGGGAGATGGCGCGGCAGGTGGCGCACGAGATCAAGAATCCGCTCACGCCGATCCGGCTCGGCGTGCAGCATCTGCAGCGCGCCTTCGTCGACGCGCGCGGCGACTTCGACCGGATCTTGAGCGAGAACGCGGCGCGGATCCTCGCCGAGATCGACCGCCTGGACGAGATCGCGCGGAGCTTCAGCCGCTA
Organism: Gemmatimonadaceae bacterium; assembly: GCA_043762555.1. Classification (GTDB taxonomy): domain Bacteria; phylum Gemmatimonadota; class Gemmatimonadetes; order Gemmatimonadales; family Gemmatimonadaceae; genus DATKOH01. The sequence goes on from JAYUMO010000341.1 coordinate 13,945, forward strand.
CGGGAACGCTCCGGCCGGCACGGTGCCCGCCGAGCCGACGGACGTCGCCGCGGTGGTGCGGGACGTGCTCGCGCTCGAGCGCATGGGGCGCGACACCGTGGACTGGCGGCTCCAGGAGGACGCCGGCCGCGCCGTGGCGTACGCACGCGCGGATGAATTGCGCGAAGTGATGCTCAACGTCCTCGAGAATGCGCGGCATGCCGGCGCGACGCGGGTGGACGTGCGCGTCTCGCCGCAGGACGGTCGCGTGCAGGTGGAGGTGCGCGACGATGGACGCGGGATCCCCGCGCACGTGATGCCGCGCCTGTTCGAGCCGCACTTCTCCACGCGCACGAGCGGGAGCGGGCTCGGGCTGCCGATCAGCCGGCAGCTGGTGGAAGCGTGGGGCGGCGCGATCGCCGTGGCGAGCGAGGAAGGGCGGGGGACGACCGTGCGCATCGAGCTCCGGCGAGTAGGCGCCTGAGCGCGCGCGCGGCGTTCGCGGCGTTCGCGCTGAGCTGGCTCGCGGCGTGCGGAGAAGCGCGCCCGGCGACGGTGGCGCGCGCGGGCGATACCGTGCGCGTGGCGGGGGACAGCGTCGCGCCGGGTTCGAGTTGGATGCCGCCGGCGCGCTGCGCTTCCGCGCCGCTGCGCCTGCCCGCGGCGCCCGATACGACGGGGAAGGCGGATACCTCGCGCAAGGCGGCCGACACGTCGATCGCGGCGTCCTCGAAGGCACTGCGCGCCGCGAATAAGAAGGGGCGGGCCTACGCCGACACCGTGCGCAGCGCGCCGCCGATCCCGGCGTCGCTCCCCGGATCGATCTTCCCGGGCTGCCGCATGGTGGCGTATTACGGCAACCCGCTCTCCAAACGCATGGGGATCCTGGGCGCACTTCCCGGCGATTCCCTGCTCGCGCGACTCGCGCGACAGGCCAAGGCGTACGAAGCGCTCGACAGCGCGATGCCGGTGCTGGTCGCGCTCCAGCTGGTGACGCCGGTCGCGCAGGCGGCGCCGGGGCGCGAGGGGAAGTACCGCCTGCGCATGAAGGACTCGACGATCGAGCATTTCGCGGCGCTCGCGGCGCGCGCGCGCGGCGTGCTCATCCTGGACATGCAGGTGGGGAAGAGCACGATCGCGGCGGAGCTCGTGCCACTCCTGCCGTATCTCCGGCGTCCGGACGTGCATCTCGCGCTCGATCCGGAATTCACGGTGAAGCGGAAGAACAGACGGCCGGGCGAAGTGATCGGCAGCCTCGATGCCGCGGACGTCAACGTCGCCATCGACACGCTGGCGGCGCTCGTCACGCGATTCCACCTGCCGCCCAAGGTGCTCATCGTTCATCGCTTCACGATCCCGATGCTCATGCACGCCGCGCGGATCAAGCTCGACCCGCGCGTGCAGGTGGTGATCGACATGGACGGCTTCGGCCCGCCCGCGGATAAGTACGCGTCGTACGAAGCGTACGTGCACGACCGGCCGGTGGAGTTCCCGGGGGTGAAGGTCTTCTACAAGCAGGACAAGCCGAATCTGACGCCGCGCGACGTGCTCGGGCTCGATCCGCCGCCGGTGTACGTGATGTACCAGTGAGGGGGCCGGAACGCGGCGCGCAGTGCGGGGTTCTT
>JAYUMO010000342.1:0-16848 GCA_043762555.1 Gemmatimonadaceae bacterium
ACGCGCGACGCGCGCGCCGTGGAGCGCAAGAAGCCGGGCCGTCCGAAGGCCCGCAAGCGGTTCCAGTTCAGCAAGCGGTAACCAGTTCACCCGTGGAGCCGGCCGCCTACGCGGCCAGCTCCCCGGATCTCTCACGCTCCCCGAGCTGCGTTGGGGGTGCCGGCCCAGCCGGTCCAACGCGGCGCTGACGGAAGCGGCCGAATCAACCAGGAAGGACGAACGAGATCAAGAGTCAGCCAACGCTCGATCAGTTGCTCGCCGCCGGGGTCCATTTCGGGCATCAGACCCGACGCTGGAACCCCAAGATGCGCCGGTTCATCTTCGCCGAGCGCAACGGCATCCACATCATCGACCTCCAGAAGACGCTGCGGCAGATCGATCTCGCGCAGAAGATGGCGCGCGATACGGTGCTCCGCGGCGACAACATCCTCTTCGTCTGCACCAAGAAGCAGCTGAAGGCGATCGTGCAGGCCGAGGCGGAGCGCTGCGGCGCGATGTTCGTCACCGAGCGCTGGCTCGGCGGCCTGCTCACGAATTTCCAGACCGTGAAGAAGCAGCTCAAACGCCTCAAGGAGCTCGCTGCCGAAAAGGAAGATGGCGGGGAGCTCCAGAACTACACCAAGAAAGAGCAGCTCATGAGGAGCCGCGAGCTGGAGAAGCTCAACAAGTACCTCTCGGGCATCAAGAACATGGGCCGCCTCCCCGGGCTTCTGGTGGTGATCGACTCCCGCAAGGAGAAGATCGCGGTCACCGAGGCGAACAAGCTCGGCATTCCGATCGTCGCCATCGTGGACACCAATGCCGACCCCGATTTGATCACGGTGCCGATCGCCGGCAACGACGACGCGATCCGCTCCGTGGAGCTGATCACGCAGACCTTGGCCGGCGCGATCGCCGATGCGCGCCGCGAGGCGCCGAAGCGGGAAGAGGTGGAGGACGAAGAGGGGATGACGACGTACAGCTCCGACCGCGGCAGCGAGCCCGCGGACGAGGGCGATCGCAAGCGCCGCCGTCGCACGCGCCGCCGCCGGGCCAAGCCCGAGGCGATCGCGGCGCGGCTGAAGGTGGGAGACACGGGTGAAGCGGCGGCCGAGCCGGCCGACGCCGCGCCCGCGGAGGACGCGGCCGAGTAGACTTCTCGCCCCCCGGGGGACTCGTGCCGGGCCGTGGCTCGAAGTAAACTGTCGACGCCGCCGGCTTCCCCGGCGGCGTTCTCATGCGAGACCACGCGGCGCCGCGCTCGGCGGCCCGCTTTGAAGCACGCACTGCGCGTGCGGGATACGGAACGATGACGCCGAATATGACGACGACACCAAGTTTCACCGCGAAGGATGTCCAGGATCTGCGCCAGCGCACCGGCGCGGGCATGATGGATGCGAAGAAGGCGCTGGTCGAAACGGGCGGCGACATGGCCAAGGCCATGGACCTCCTCCGCGCCAAGGGGATCGCGAAGGCCGAGAAGCGCGCGGGACGCGCGGCCGGCGAGGGTGCGATCGGCAGCTACATCCACCACAACGGCAAGGTCGGCGTGATGGTGGAGGTCAGCTGCGAGACCGACTTCGTGGCGCGCACGGAGGACTTCAAGACGCTTGTGAAGCAGCTCGCGGAGCACATCGCGGGCTCGCCCATCGTGCCCCTCGCCGTGGAGCGCGACGGAGTGCCGGCCGAGCGGGTCGAGCGTGAGCGTCACAAGTTCGAGGAGCAGGTGCGCGAGAGCGGTAAGCCCGACAACCTCGTCGCGAAGATCCTCGAGGGGAAGGTCGAGGCATTCTACAAGGACGTCGTCCTCCTCTCGCAGCCCTGGATCCGCGAGCCGAAGAACACGATCGGCGAGCTGGTGAAGGAGGCGTCGGCCCGGCTCGGCGAGAACGTGAGCGTGCGCCGCTTCGTCCGCTTCAAGCTCGGCGAGGAATGATCAAGATTAAGGCGAAAGCGAAGCCGGCGCTCCGCTATCAGCGGGTGCTGCTCAAGCTCTCCGGCGAAGCGCTCGCCGGGGAGCGGGGCACCGGATTCGACTTCGTCGTGCTCGACCGGATGGCCGAGGAGATCAAGGCCATCGTCGCGATGGGCGTGCACGTGGGGCTCGTGCTGGGCGGCGGCAATATCGTCCGCGGCACGACGCTCTCGCAGATGGGGATGGACCGCGTGGGCGCCGACTATATGGGCATGCTCGGCACCGTCATCAACGCGCTGGCGATGCAGGATGTGCTCGAACGGAAGGACGTCGAGACGCGCGTGATGACCGCGATCCGCATGGAGGAGGTCGCGGAGCCGTACATCCGGCGCCGCGCGCTGCGGCATTTCGAGAAGGGGCTCACGGTGATCTTCGCCGGCGGCACCGGCAATCCGTACTTCTCCACCGATACCGCCGCCGCGCTGCGCGCGATCCAGATGAAGGCCGACGTTATCATCAAGGCGACGAGCGTGGACGGCGTCTATTCGGCGGATCCGAAGAAGGACAAGACCGCCAAGCTGTTCAAGGAGATCACCTATCGTGACGTGATCCTCCAGCGACTCGGCGTGATGGATCAGACCGCGATCACGCTCTGCGATGAGAACAAGCTCCCGCTGATCGTGTTGAACATCCAACAGGAAGGCGCGGTCGCCCGGGCCGTCCGCGGCGAACGCGTCGGGACATTGGTGCGATGAGCCCACCGACGATTCCGGAGATCCTCAAGGAGTGCCGCGCCGCGATGGACAAGGCGCTGGACAGCTCCAAGCGCGAGTTCGCCTCTATCCGGAGCGGCAAGGCCACCACCTCGCTGCTCGACACGGTGCGGGTGGACGCGTACGGCCAGCAGATGCCGATCGCGCAGGTGGCGAGCGTCGCGGCGCCAGAGGCGCGGCTCCTTGTGGTGACCCCGTGGGACAAGGGGCTGACGGCGGCGATCGAGAAGGGGATCCGCGACTCGGACCTCGGGCTCAATCCCGCGTCGCAGGGGGGCGTGATCCGCGTCCCCTTGCCGGCGCTGAACGAGGAGCGCCGCCGGGAGCTGGTGAAGGTGGTGCACAAGCTCGCCGAAGAGGGGCGGATCGCGGTCCGTCACGCGCGCACGCACGCCCGGGACACGCTCAAGAAGCTCGAGAAGGTGGCGGAGGATGATAAGAAGCACGCGGAGAAGGACCTCCAGAAGGCGCACGACGATCATATCGGGAAGATCGATGAGATGGTGAAGGGCAAGGAAGGGGAGATCATGGAGGTCTGAACGGCGGGTCTCGGCAGTCGGCGCTCGGCACTCGGCAGATAGTGGGGGACGCGACCGCGGCGCGGGTGCGTCCCCCGAGTCCATCTAGGCACCTCGTTTGACTTCAACTGCGAAGGCGGACAAATTCCGCATCTATGGAGCATGAGGAGCTGCTCGCGCGCATCCGCGTGAACGGGGCGATCCCGCGCCACGTGGCCATCATCATGGATGGCAACGGGCGGTGGGCGCGCGAGCGGAATCTGCCGAGGCCGCTCGGGCATCGCTCCGGTATGAAAGCGGTGCGGGCCGTCGTGGAGGGAGCGATCGAGGTGGGGCTCGAGGTGCTCTCGCTCTTCGCCTTCTCGCAGGAGAACTGGCAGCGCCCCGCCACCGAGATCCAGGCGCTGATGTCGCTCCTCGAGGAGTACATCGCGCGCGAGGCGGAGGAGCTGGCGGAGCAGGGGGTGCGCGTTCGCGTGCTCGGCGACCTCGCCCGGCTCACCCCGGCGGCCGCCGCCGCCTCAGCGGTGCTCGTGGAGCGGACCGCGCACAACGACCGGCTCACCCTCAATCTGTTCATCTCCTATGGCAGCCGCGCCGAGATCGTGCGCGCCGCGCAGCGACTTGCCGAGGAGGTGCGTGACGGCCGCCTCCGTGTCGAGGAGATCGACGAGGAAGCCGTGCGCGCACGGTTGTACACGGCGGACTGCCCCGATCCCGACCTTCTGATCCGCACGTCGGGGGAGCAGCGGATCTCGAATTTCCTGCTCTGGCAGGTGGCGTACGCGGAGCTCTACCTGTCGCCCGTGCTCTGGCCGAACTTCGGCCGGCGGGAGCTGTACGACGCGATCCTCGATTTCCAGAATCGCGATCGGCGGTTCGGCCGCGTCACCGCGTAGTGCCCCTCTCGAATCTCGCGGTCCGCGTACTCTTCGCGGCCGCCGCGATCCCCGTCGTGCTCGCCGCCGTCTGGCTCGGCGGCGACGCGCTCGCGGTGCTGCTGGCGGTGGCGTCGGCGCTCGCCGCGTGGGAATTCTGCCGGCTCGCGCACGCGGGGGGCTACACCCCCTTCTCGGGCGCGGCGATCGTGGTCGCCGGACTCACGCCGCTCGCCGTCCGCGGCTATCAGGCCGGCGACTTCGTCCCCCCCGTGCTCTCGCTCGGCGCGATCGGCGTGGTCGGCGTGTTGACGGCGGCGCTCTTCGCGCGGGGGCCCACGCGTCGAGCGCTCGGTGCGGCGGCGGTGACCATCCTCGCGGTGCTCTACACCGCGGGGACCCTCTCCTTCGCGTACGCGTTGCGCTATCACAATTATGTGATCGAGGCGCGTGCGGGTACCGCGCTGCTTTTCTACCCGCTCGTGCTCGCGTGGAGCACCGACACCGCCGCCTTCTTCGCCGGGCGTGCGCTCGGGCGACGCAAACTGATGCCCGCGGTGAGCCCGGGCAAGACGGTCGAGGGCGCCGTTGGCGGGCTCGTGGTCGCGATGCTCGTGAGCTGGGCCTACGGGCGCGGGGTGCTCGTGCCCTACGCGAACCTGGCGATGGCCCCGTGGACCGCGCTGGCGGTCGGCGCGATCGTCAGCGTGGCGACGCAGATCGGCGACCTGGTGGAGTCGATGCTCAAACGCGAGGCCGGCGTGAAGGACAGCTCGCACGTGATCCCCGGCCACGGCGGCGTGCTCGACCGGCTCGACAGTCTCTTCTTCGCCCTTCCGGTGACGTACTTCGTCTTCACCTTCCCGCACGTCCTGATCCCCGTGATGCGGTGACGTCACGCGGCGTCGCGATCCTCGGCTCCACGGGCTCGATCGGTACGACCGCGCTGCGTGTGCTCGCGCGCCACACCGACCGCTTCCACGTCGCGGCGCTCACGACCTTCGCGAACGCGACGCTGCTGCGCGAACAGGCCGACCTGTACCATCCCTCCTTCGTGGGCGTCGTGCGGAATGGCGCCGCGCACCCCGCGGGTTGGGGCGAGGGGAGTGCGTGTCTCGTTGACGCGGTCTCACGCGACGACGTGCAGATCGTCCTGAATGCGATCGTCGGCGCCGCGGGACTCGACGCCACGCTCGCCGCCGTGCGGGCCGGGAAGCGCGTGGCGCTCGCGAACAAGGAGACGCTCGTGGTCGCGGGGGAGCTGGTGTCGAGCGCGTGCCGCGCGGGGGGCGGCGAGATCGTTCCGGTGGATAGCGAGCATAGCGCGATCCTCCAGTGCATCGGCGGGCGCCCGACGTCGAACGTCCGCCGGCTGCTGCTCACCGCGTCGGGCGGACCCTTCCGCGACTGGCCGCGCGAACGACTCGAGCGCGCGACCGTCGCCGACGCGCTGCGCCATCCCACGTGGCGCATGGGCCGCAAGATCACGATCGACAGCGCCACGCTCGCGAACAAGGCGCTCGAGGTGATCGAAGCGCATTTCCTCTTCGGACTCCCCTACGACCAGATCGAGGTCGTGGTGCATCCGCAGAGCGTGATCCATTCCATGGTGGAGTTCGTGGACGGCAGCGTGATGGCGCAGATGGGCGTGCCGAGCATGGAGCTGCCCGTGTTGTACGCGCTGACGCACCCCGAGCGCGTTCCCGATACGGGCGTGCCGCCCTTCGATCCGGTGGAGCTCTCCCCGCTCACCTTCGAGCGCGTGCGCACCGCGGATTTCCCGGCGCTGCGGCTGGGCATCGAGGCCGGGCGCGCGGGCGGCGCAGCGCCGGCGGTGTACAACGCGGCGAACGAGGAAGCGGTGGCGCTCTTCCTCGAGGGGCGCGCGGCCTTCGGCGATATCCCGCGCGCGATCGCGGCCGCGCTCGAGGCGCTCGCCGGCGCCGCCGGCGGCGATCGCGACGCGCTGCTCGCGGCGGACGCGGAGGCGCGACGGGTGGTCCGCGCGAGCTTCCCGTGATCGAGTTCCTTCGTGGTTCGGGCGCGATCCTTCTCGTCTTCGGCCTCGTCATCTTCATCCACGAGCTCGGGCATTTCCTGGCGGCGAAGCTCATGGGCGTGTACGCGCCCCGCTTCTCCGTCGGGTTCGGGCCGGCGCTCTGGAGTCGAAAGTGGGGGGAGACCGAGTACATACTCGCCGCCGTGCCGCTCGGCGGTTACGTGCGCATGGCGTCGCGTGACGACGAGACGATGGCGTTCATCGAAGGCGGCGCCGAACAGCCGGCGGCGGTAGCGGCGCCCCGTCGGCCGCGCTACTGGGACCCGAACGGCATGGCGCCCTTCGGACCGCATCCCGTGCCGGCGGATCGATGGTTCGAGTCGAAGTCGCGCCTGGCGCGCCTGTTCATCCTCATCGCCGGCGTGACGATGAACATCGTGCTCGGCTTCGTGATCTACACCGGGCTCGCGATCGCGCTCGGCCGCACCGTGCTGGCGACGCGCGTGGTGGGCATGGTGGAGCCCGTGGCGTCGGCGCCGCAGCTCGCCACGGCGCTCGCGGCTGGTGACACCATTCAGGCCGTGAACGGTGTGCCGATCACCTCGTGGACCGGACTGGATTACGCGCTCGACAGTCTGCCCGGCGATACGTTGATCATCCGGACGCAGCGCTCCACCTTCGCCGTCGCTGGGGGCCCGGCGCGCGGACCTGAGCGCCGCGCCCTCCGTCGCGCGATCTCGCCGGCCACTCCGGCCGTGGTGGATCAGGTGATCCCGCGCACACCGGCGGAATGCGCGGGACTGCGCGCCGGCGACAGCATCGTGGCGATCGACGGCACGCCGGTGCGGATCTGGCGCGAGGTCGTGCGACGCATCGAGCCGGCCGCCGGCCGGGACCTTCGGGTGCGGGTGATGCGGAATGGCACCGAGCTGACGCTCACGGTGCGGCCTGACAGTACTCGAATTGGCGACGCGGCAACGAATGAGGAGCGCATCATCGGCCGGATCGGAACGCTCGCGCGACAGCCGCTGGCGCGGGAAGCGATCCCGCTGCGCGCGGCGCTCGCGCTCGGTGCGCAGGAAGCGTGGGGGGCGGCCGGGCTCGTGGCGATCTCGCTGCGCATGCTCGCGTCGGGGGAGGCGTCGTTCCGCGACCTCGGCGGACCGGTGGCGATCGGTGGCGAGGCAGTCCGCGCCGCCCGGCGCGGGTGGGAGTCGCTCTTGACCCTGCTCGCCGCGATCAGCATCAACATTGCGATCATCAACCTCCTGCCGATCCCCGTGCTCGACGGCGGCCAGATCCTACTCCTCGGCGCCGAGGCGGTGAAGCGAGGTGCGATCAGCCTCCGCACGCGTGAGTATCTCATGCGCGCCGGCCTCGCGATGATCCTCTTGCTGCTGGTGGTCGTGATGTACAACGACATTCCAGCGCTTTTCAGCAGCCTGCCAAAGCGATGCTGAGGCGGTACCTCGCGGTGGCCGTCGGCGCCGCGCTTTCCTTCGCGATCGCGGCGCCCGCGGCGCCCGCGGCAGCGCAGCAGGGGGCGTACCGCTTCGAGATCACCGCAGTCGGCGACAGCACCGTCTCCTTCCGCGTGGGCGACGCCTTGTGGGTCAAGGCGGGGATGCGCGGGATCGCGGTGGATCCGGCGCGGCACGACGCGCTCATCGCGCGCGTAGCGGTGCTCCGCGTCTCCGGCGCGCTCGCCACCGCCCTGGTGACGGGGCAGACCGCGCAGCTCACCGCGGACTACGTGGTGTTGCTCGAGCCCCCCAAGAAGCACTGGTACCAACAGCCGGCGATCTGGATCAGCGCCGCGGTCGGCATCGCCGTCGGCGTCCTCGTGGCACGCTGAGCGCGGCCGTCAGCGGCAGATGAGACGCACGCGCTGGCGACGCGTGGCCCCGGCCTTGATCGCGAGCTCGGCGCGGAATTCGGCGCAGTAGGGCGCGGAGACGACCAGGCTGTAGCGCCCGGTCGGGAGCATGATCGGGGGGTGACGCGTCGCCGCGCCTTCCGCCGCGCGCGTTCCGCCGGCGGCGGTGACCGTGAATTTCGCCGCCTTCGGCAGCGCATCGAGCGCGAGGTAGCCGCAGGGGCGCGGTGTGAGCGGGACGGCCGTGGTCCCCGCCGCCGACACCTTCACATGCGACTCCTGCCGCGCGCTCGGGCACCCCGACGGCGCCGGCACCGTCGCGACCACCACGTGCGCCCCCGGGGCGATCGAGTCGCTCCGCCAGCGTCCCCGGCCCACGCTCACGCCGTCCACGGTGACCTCCGCCGCCGCCGGCGCCTGCACGCGGAGGGTTCCGCTGATCGCGCCGGCGGCGCTGTCCGTGGGGAGAGGTGGCTGCGCGTCGACCGTCACCGCGGGGAGCAGGAGCGGCGTCGGCGGAGGCGGCGCCAACACGGACTCCTCACGCGGCCGCGCCAGGTCCACGATCAGCGCGGCGAGCGCGAGCACCGCCACGCCGCTGAGTACGAGCGTCGTGCGACGGATGCGCCGCCAGATGGGCTGGGGCCGCGTGGCGTCGCTCGATCTATCGCGCTTCCGCCGGTCCTCGGAGGCGGCGAGCGCCGCCGGGGTCGCCGAGCTGCCGAGCAGTCGCACGAGGTCGGCGCGCAGCTCTTCGCTGGTCGAGTAGCGGGCGTCGCGCTCCTTCGCCAGGCACTTGAGGATGATCCGCTCGGCTTCCTCGGAGAGCGCGGCGTTGAGCTCACGCGGCCGCGGCGGCAGCTCCTCGATCTGCCGCCGCGCGGTGTCGTACCAGTCGTCCCCCTCGAAGGGGAGGGCGCCGGTGCCCGCCTTGAAGAGGGTCACGCCGAGCGAATAGATGTCGGCGCGGCCGTCCAGCGGCTGCCCGCGCGCCTGCTCCGGGGAGACGTACTGCGGCGTCCCGACCACCATGTTCGTGCCCGTCTGCTCGACGTAGCCGCTCACCGCGCGCGCGATCCCAAAATCGGCGACCACGGCGTTCCCGTGGTCGTCGAAGAGGATATTGTCCACCTTGATGTCGCGGTGGATCACCCCTTCGCGGTGCGCGAACGCGAGCGCCGAGGCGACATCCACCCCCATCCGGGCGAGCTGACCCTCGGGGAGCCGCCCGAGCTCGGCGAGGCGCCCCTCGAGCCCGCTCGGCAGGAAATCCATGACGAAATGCACCGCGTCGTCCTCGCGCCCCACCGCGAGGATGCGGATGATGTTCGGGTGGCGGAGCTTGGCGGCGATCGACGCTTCGAGCCGGAAGCGGCTCTCGAACGATTCCTCGCCCGCGAACTGCGGCTTCAGGATCTTGATCGCAACCGGGATGTCGAGCTCCGGGTCGTAGCCGCGATAGACCCAGGCGAATCCGCCGGAGCCGACGAGCGTGTCCACGCGGAAGCGGCCGAGGTTGTGACCGAGGTAGCGTTCAGGCAAGGCGGGGAGACTTTACAGGGGAGAGGAAGGGGACTAAATTACTATGCTTCAACGGATTCCGCGCACACCGCGCATTGGCACGACCGGACAAGAGAGAGTCATGGCGTTCGCGAAGGCAGAGCTCATCGAGAAGCATCGGACCCACGAGAAAGACAGCGGCTCCACAAGACTGCAGGTCGCGCTCCTCACCGAGCGGGTCAACTATCTGACGGAGCACTTCCGCGCCCACAAGAAGGATAACCACGGCCGCCGCGGACTGCTCAAGATGGTCGGCAAGCGCCGGCGTCTTCTCGACTACATGAAGCGGACCGATGTGACCGGATACCGGAAGCTCATCGACGAGCTTGGTCTCCGCCACTAACTCCCCGGCCACTGGCCATCGCGCGGGCACCCGAATGAGGTCCCCGCGCGCTTTTGCATATTCCTGAGACGAGAGCACGAATGCAACGCATCGAACGAGATTTCGCGGGCCGCCGGCTGATCATCGAGACGGGCCGCTTGGCCAAGCAGGCGGCGGGATCGGCGCTGGTCCAGTACGGCGACACCGTCGTCCTCGCCGCGGTCACGGTCAGCGACACGCTGAGCCACCTCCCCTTCTTCCCGCTCCTGGTCGAGTACAAGGAGAAGGCCTACGCCGCGGGCAAGATCCCGGGCGGATTCATCAAGCGCGAAGGCCGGCCGCACGACGACGAGATCCTCTCGGCGCGCATCATCGACCGGTCGATCCGCCCGCTCTTCCCGGAAGGATTCAAGAACGAAGTCCAGGTGTACGTCTACGTCATGTCCGCGGACCAGGAGAATGACGCGGATGTGCCGGCACTGCTCGCGGTCTCACTCGCGCTCAATGCCTCCAAGATCCCCTTCCTGGCCCCGATCGCCGGCATTCGCATCGGTCGGCTCGAAGGAAAGTGGGCCATCAATCCTACCTTCCAGCAGCTCGAGTACAGCGACCTGGACCTCATTATCACGGGGTCGAAGGACTCGATCGTGATGGTGGAAGGCGGCGCGCTCGAGGTGACCGAAGAAGATGTGGTGGACGGCATCACGCTGGCGCACAAGTCCATCAAGGAACTCGTCGCGATGCAGAACGAGATCCTCGCCGAGCACCGCGCGCCGAAGATGGCGTGGGTGAAGCCGACGCAAACGGACGAGCTCGTCGCCCAGGTGGATCAGCACGCCAAGAGCCGGATCCGCGACGCGATCAACCGCCCCGAAAAGCACGCGCGCATCGAGGCGGTGGAGCAGGTGAAGCGCGAGGCGATCGAGGCGCTCACCGCACAATTCCCGGACAACGCGAAGGACATCGCGCACCTCGTCGGCGAGCTGGAGTACAACGCGCTGCGCTCGCAGGTGCTGGACACGAACGAGCGCGTGGACGGCCGCAAGCTCGCGGAAGTGCGTCCGATCGCGATCGAAACCGGCGTCCTCCCCCGCGTCCACGGTTCGGCGCTCTTCACGCGCGGCCAGACGCAGGCGATCGTCGCCGTCACCCTCGGTACGGCGAAGGATGCGCAGCGGCTCGACTCGATCGATGACTCGAGAGAAACGACGAAGTCGTTCATGCTCCACTACAACTTCCCCCCCTTCTCCACGGGCGAGGTGCGCCCGATGCGCGGCACCAGCCGGCGCGAGATCGGGCATGGCAACTTGGCCGAACGCGCGCTGCAGGCGCTCCTCCCCACCAGCGAGGAGTTCCCGTACACGATCCGCATCGTGAGCGACATCCTCGAGAGCAACGGATCGTCCTCCATGGCGTCGATCTGCGGCGGATCGCTCGCGCTCTTCGACGCCGGCGTGCCGTATCCGTCCGCGGTGGCCGGTGTGGCGATGGGACTCATCACGGAAGGGAGTCGCTACGCGATCCTCACCGACATCCTCGGCACCGAGGATCACCTCGGCGACATGGACTTCAAGGTCGCGGGTACCGATCAGGGGATCACGTCGATCCAGATGGACATCAAGATCCAGGGGCTCGACCTGCAGATCATGCGCGAAGCGCTGGCCCAGGCGAAGGAAGGCCGGCTGCACATCCTTGGCGAGATGGCGAAGGCGCTGCCCGAGCCGCGCGCCGACCTCTCGGTATACGCGCCGCGCATCGTGACGGTGCAGATCAGCCCCGAGAAGATCGGCGACCTGATCGGTCCCAAGGGCAAGACGATCCGCGGGATCCAGGACGAGACGGGCGCTCAGCTCACGGTGGATGACACCGGGCTGGTGACCATCGCCGCCGTGGGCGGCGAGGCGATGGAGCGCGCGAAGGCGATGGTGAAGGCGCTCACGGTGGAAGCCGAGGTCGGCGCGATCTACGAGGGCACGGTGAAGAACACCACCGCGTTCGGCGCCTTCGTCGAGATCATGCCGGGCACGGAAGGCCTCGTGCACATCTCCGAGCTGCAGCACGGCCGCACTGAGAAAACGGAGGATGTGGTGAAGCGCGGCGATCGCGTGAAGGTGAAGGTGATCGATCGCGACGAGCGCGGGAAGCTTCGCCTGTCGATGAAGGTGCTGCTGCCGCGCCCCGAGGGGATGCCCGAGGAGAGCGAGCGTCCGCCGCGCCACGAGCGGCCGCGCCGCGAAGAAGGCGGCGAGCCGGTGGAAGCGGGCGCGGGTGGCGAGCGCCACCGCGGTGCGCCCCGGCGGGGAGGACGCGGCCGGCGGTGAGCCCCGTGTCGTCGGCGCCCGAGCCTGGGCTCAGACGCACCGGACTGCCCAACGGACTGACCGTGCTCTCGGAGATGGTGCCGGGAGTGCGGTCGGTCGCGTTCGGGGCCTGGGTGCGCGCCGCGTCGGTGCACGAATCGCGCGAGCGGATGGGCGTCTCGCATCTCCTCGAGCACATGGTGTTCAAGGGGACGCCGAGCCGCAGCGCCCACGCGATCGCGCTCGCGCTCGAGACGCTCGGCGGCTCGCTCGACGCGTACACGGCGCGCGAGCACACCGCGTACCAGGCGCGCGTGCTCGACCGGCATCTCGAGATCGCGGCCGATGTCATCGGCGATCTCGTCTTCCGCCCGCTGTTGCGCGCGGCCGACCTCAAGCTCGAGCGCAAGGTGGTGCTCGAGGAGATCAGCACGGTGGAGGACACGCCCGACGATCTCGTCTTCGAGTTGCACAATGAGGCGATGTGGGGCGCGCACCCCTACGGCTACTCTATTCTGGGCACGCGCGAGACGGTGACCGCGCTCGGCGTGCGCGAGCTGCGGGAGCTGCATGCGCGCGCGTACCACCCGCCGCAGATCGTGGTCGCCTGCGCGGGGAACGTGGAGCACCAGGCACTGCTCGACGCGCTCCAGCGCACGGGATGGGCCGATCTCCCGGCAGGGGACGCGACGCCGCTCAACGCCCCCGTCCTGAGCGCCGCGGCGCCAAGCGTGCGCCACGTGGCGCGCGAGGGGGCGCAGACGCACATCGTCTTCGGCGCCCCGACGGTGGCCTACGGCGATCCGCGGCGCTACGCGGTAGCGCTCGTCGGCACGATGCTCGGTGGTGGGATGAGTTCGCGCCTCTTCCAGCGGCTGCGCGAAGAGCTCGGCCTCGCCTACGACGTGCACACCTTTCAGAGCTTCCACCCCGACACCGGCATCCAGGGGGTGTACGTGGGTACCGGACCCGACACGGCGCGCGACGCGGCGCGCGAGGTGCGCGACCAGCTCGCGCGGCTCGCCGAAGATTCGCTCACCGAGGAGGAGCTCGCCTCGGGGAAGCGGCAGCTCGCCGGGTCGGTCACGCTGTCCCTCGAGAGCGTGACCGCGCGCATGTATCGCGCCGCATCCTCCGCGCTGTACGGCGAGCCCTACCGCACGTTGGACGAGACGCTCGCGCTCATCGACGCGATCACCGCTCTCGAGGTCGCCGCGGTCTGCCGCGAGTTCTTCGACCCCGCGCGCCAGACGGTCGTGAGCCTGGGCCCGACGCCGGCCTTCCCGTAGGGCCGCGGTCGCCCCTCTGGCGCCGGCGTCCGACGCGCGCAGATTCCTCCCCCACGTCCTTCCTCAGAGACCCATGCGCATCGGCGTACCGAAGGAGATCAAGACGAACGAGAATCGGGTGGCGCTCGTGCCCGCCGGCGCCGAGGCGCTCGTCGCGGCCGGCCACTCGGTCACCGTGGAGAAGGGGGCGGGCGACGGCTCAGGCTTCAGCGACGACCTCTTCACGCGCGCCGGCGCGAAGATCGGCGCGAACGCCGACGCGGTGTGGGCCGACGCCGAGATGATCATGAAGGTGAAGGAGCCGATCGAGCCGGAGTGGAAGCGCATGCGCCGCGGCCAGACGATCTTCACCTACTTTCACTTCGCCGCCGACGAGAAGCTCACGAAGGCGCACCTCGCGAGCGGCGCCGGCTGCATCGCGTACGAGACGGTGCAGCTCCCGAATGGCGAGCTTCCGCTCCTGACGCCGATGTCCGAGGTCGCCGGGCGGATGGCGGTACAGGAGGGGGCCAAGTACCTCGAGAAGCTGCACGGCGGACGCGGCGTGCTCCTGGGCGGCGTGCCCGGGGTGCCGCCGGGGAAGGTGGTGATCCTGGGCGGCGGCATCGTGGGCACGAACGCGGCCAAGATGGCGGCGGGGCTCGGCGCGAAGGTGACGATCCTCGATCTCTCCCTCGAGCGGCTGCGTTACCTGTCGGATGTGATGCCGGCCAACGTCTCGCTCGTGCACTCGAATCGGTACACGATCCTCGAGCAGATCGCGACGGCCGATCTCGTGATCGGCGCCGTGCTCGTGACCGGAGCGAAGGCGCCGCGGCTCATCCGCCGGGAGGACCTCAAGCTGATGCAGCCCGGGTCGGTGATCGTGGATGTGGCGATCGATCAGGGCGGCTGCGTGGAGACGATCCACGCCACGACGCACGAGAATCCGGTGTACGTGGTGGAGGGGGTGATCCACTACGGCGTGGCGAACATGCCGGGTGGTGTGTCGCGGACGTCGACGCTGGCGCTCACGAACGCCACGTTCCCGTATGCGATGCAACTGGCGCAGAAGGGATGGAAGAAGGCGCTGAAGGAGAATCCGGCGCTGGCGAAGGGATTGAACGTGGTGGATGGGGCGGTTGTGTATCCGGCGGTGGCGGAGGCCTTTGGGTTGAAGTGCGAGGCGCTGGACAAGTATCTGGCTTAGAATGGAGAGTAGCTAACAGGGTGTGGGGGGTGTCAGGAGGCTGGGACGATAGAAGGCGTGGATAGTGGGTCCTAGTTGCTGGACGGGCGTGGCTGGCGATCCATGGTGCGCGATTCCGCCTCTATCGGGGGACAGACTCTGACGCCCGACTCCTCAACACCCCAGCTGCCGCCGATCCTCTGTTATCACAAGGTCGAGGCGCGTCATGAGCTAGGGGTGACGCGGATCGGGCCGCGGCGGTTCGCGCGGCAGATCGAACGGCTGGCGCGCGGGGGGTGGCGCACGATCACGCTTGCCGAAGTGATCGCTTGCGCGCGCGGCGAGCGTGCGGTGGGGGCGCGCGAGCTCGGGATCACCTTTGACGACGCGTACCGCGGACTCCGCGAGCATGCGTTTCCCGTCTTGGCGGCGCATGGCTTTTGCGCGACGTGCTTCGTCATCACCGACTATGCAGGGCGACTCAATCGGTGGGACGTGGCGTATGGGGGGCGGCGGTTCGGGCATCTCGCGTGGCGGGATATCGAGCGGTGGGCGGCGCGCGGCGTGGAGTTTGCGTCCCACACGGCCACGCACGCGCGGCTCACCTGGCTGGGTGATGCGGCGGTGCGCGCGGAGTTCGCGCGCTCGCGGGCGGCGCTCGAGAACGCGCTCGGCGCGCCCTGCGACTCGGTGAGCTATCCGTTCGGCGCCGCGAACGTGCGAGAGCGGGCGCTGGCACGCGAAGCGGGCTACACCACCGGCTTCACGCTCGTGCGCGCGTGGCGCGGTGACGCGCTGGCGATCCCACGCACGCCGGTGTACGCCTGGTCGCCGCCGACGCCGGTGGTCGGGTGGCTCGCCCCGCTCGAGCGAGTGGGCGCGGCGGGGGCGAACGGCTGTGCGGTGGGCACCACCTTGCTCCAACGCGCGGCGTCCGCGACCGCGTGAATCCTCCCCCGGGTCGCGGCCTCCAACTGTACTATCTCGCCGCCACCCCGGCTTTCTTCGTCGCCGACCGCTTCTTCGGTCTCAGCGTGCGCGCGGCGTTCCTGGATGGCTGGCCGGCGGCGCGCTATGGTTACTATCTGGTCTGTTTCGCCTGCGGTCTC
The DNA here is from genome assembly GCA_043762555.1 of Gemmatimonadaceae bacterium. Classification (GTDB taxonomy): domain Bacteria; phylum Gemmatimonadota; class Gemmatimonadetes; order Gemmatimonadales; family Gemmatimonadaceae; genus DATKOH01. Next base: position 15,687 of record JAYUMO010000342.1, read on the forward strand.
TGGGCGTGGCGCGCTCCCGCCCTCACCGGGATCATTGCGAAGACCGAGAGCTCGGCGAACATCATCCTGCTGGTCTTCTCGGTGATGCTGCACTATTACGCGGTGATCGACCGTGTCGCGGCGGATGCGCCCCTGGATGGGACGTTCGGTCCCGCGTACGCCGCGAATCTAGCGTTCGCGTCGGTCGTCTTCATGCTCGCGCGCTTCCGGAGCATGCGCGCGGCATAGCCTCCGCGGCGACCGTTTGAGCGCCCCTACTCCTCTCCCCCCGACGCACCGCCGCTCCGCGCCACCTGATCCGCCTTCACGTTCGCCGTATTGAAGCGCCGCGCGGCACCGAGGATCTTCTCGATCGTGTCGTCGAAGTCGGGGTGCTTGTCCTTCACGAAGCGGAGGTGGTTGATCCGCGCCACGACGAAGGCCTTGAGATAGGGGCTCTCGAGCCCCTTCTCCTTCAGCTTCCTGACGGCCTCGTTCACGTGCTCGTTGAGCTCGAGCAGCTTGGCGGCGCGCGCCTTGCGCGTCTCGAGCGCGGCCGGGAGCTTCGACCCCAAGAACTGGTCGCAGCGCTTGAGGATGGGATGGTACGCGCCCCCCGAGAATCGCCCGTTCTCCTGATAGCAGAGGCCCAGCGTGATCAGCGCCGCCTCCTCGAACTCGTCCGCGTACGACTTCTCGGGCCGATCGTCCAGTTCGCTCAGCGCCTGCGCGAGGCGTGATACCTCCAGCGAGCGCTCCCGAAGGTTGTGCGCCTTCTCCGTGTTGAGCGCGAGGATGCGGTGCGCCACCTCGGGCTCCGGCACCACCAGCGCGACGATCGACCTGGCGCCGAGCTGCCGCATGGCGCCCAACCGGTGGTGGCCGTTCGGCGACCAGTACTTCCCGCCCTCAGCCGGCACCGCGACGACCGGGTCGAGATACCGATCGAGCCTGTCGATCGCGTCGGCGAGGCGCGCGACATGCGCGTCGGAGAGATCGCGCTGGTAGGGGGTGGGATCGACGATGTCGATCGGCAACGCGGCGAGCAGCTGCCAGTGACCGCCGAGTGGATCGCGATAGCTGGCGAGCACGACGCCCCCGTCGCGGTCTATGCGCTGACGAAGCGCTTCTACCGCGGCGGGCGGTGCAGTGCCGGCGAGGCGTGTGGCCTCGAGCCCTCGGG
>JAYUMO010000343.1:0-28933 GCA_043762555.1 Gemmatimonadaceae bacterium
AAGCTCCATCAGTGACCCGCGGGCGATCGAGATGTAGCGCCGGTAGTCACCGCGGTGGAGGCGCCCGTTGCCCTCGGCAATGTTAGCTGGGATCGAGGAGGCCGAGCGGCGTATCTGGCTCGCTAGGGCGAATTTCTCCGTGGCCGGGAGCTTTTTGGCAAGCGCATACGCGGCCATGGTGAGCTCCACCGCACGCTGCCACGCGACGAGCTGCCGATGCCCGTATGGTTCCGCGCTGGTTTCCATGGGGCGCAAATTGGTGGTCATGGCTGTCCGCTGCGCCACCATTCTGACTCGCGGCGCACCGCCGCGCCTCGCGGGCGTGGTTCCTAGAAACTGCCGAGCGCCGAGTGCCGAGTGCCGAGACCCGCAGTTGAACACTCAGAACAGCGAGATCTGCTCTCCGAGTTCTTCGGGCTCAACGGGCCGCAACGAGAGTAGTCTCTGGAGCTGTCGCGCACTATACGGCGAATGCCCCGCAAAGTGATTGTTCACATACCCGTACACGGCTTTGACCTTCTGTATGAGCATGAGGATCGCCTCACTCCATTCCTCGAGCTCGCGCGTGCGGTCGTGCTGAATACGAGAGTAGTCGACGAGATCGCGGTTCGGACCCATCCATCTCAGGTACGCGAAGTCCGCGGTCGGCCGCTCGGCGAGCGCGAGCATCGTCTTGCGCGGGATCCAGCGGGCGTCCGCGAGCGCGAGCGCGGTATTGTGGTCGGTGAGCATCTGGAGCACGGTGTCGTTGATCCAGCCGCGCTGGCGGAATTCCACGGCGAAGCGCGCGTCACCGGGGAGCTTGTCGAGGAATTGGGAGAGCGCGGGGAGCTCAGTGGGGGCGAAGTCGGGGCCGAGCTGGATGAGGATCGGGCCGAGCTTGGGGCCGAGCACATGCGCGCGGTCCAGGAAGAGCTCGAGCTGATCGTCCACGTCGCGCAGGCGGCGCTCGTGCGTCAGCTCCTGCGGCAGCTTGAGCGCGAACTCGAAATGCGCCGGGGTGCGATCGGCCCATCCGCGCACCGTCTTCTCGGGCGGGATGGCGTAAAAGGTGGAGTCGACCTCCACCGAGTCGAAAGCGCGCGCGTAGAGCGTGAGGAATTCGGCGGGGCGCGTGCCGTCCGGATAGAAGGGGCCTACCCAGGCGTCGTAGTTCCAACCTTGGGTGCCGAGGTGGATCGCGGCGGTCATGCTGGGAATGGGACGCGGGCGGCGCGCGCTGTCAAGCGGTGCGCCGCAGCCGCCTCAGCGCGGGTTCATCCGCCGCTTGAGGTCGGCAAAGCGCGGGTCGGTGCGGAGGGGATCGAACGCGTGATCCAGCGGGAAATTGTCGTGGGAGAAAGCGTCGTGCGCATCGATCGCCCTGCCTACCAACTCTACGGCGCGATCATGGTCTCCGAGGCTCAGCGCGATGACGCCGAGCGTGGATTTTGGAGCTGCGCCGCCACCTGGATCTCGCGGCGGAAGCGCTCCACGCTCAGCTCGGCCGCGAGATCCGGGGGTAGGACCTTCACCACCACCTTCCGCCCGAGCGTGGTTTCGGTGGCCACGAACACGCGCGACATCCCCCCGCCGCCGAGCTCGCGCTCGATCGTGTACGCGGCGCCGAGGGCCGACTGGAGTTGGGTGCGGAGGTCAGACGTCATTCGACATCACTGCAGGTTCGCGCGTTTGAGGAGCGCTTGGAATCGCGGGTCGCGCCTCAGAACGTCATACATCGGATCCACCGGGAATCCGTTGTCCGCCGCCAGGAACGGATCGCTGGTGTCGATCGCGGTCTCAAGTGAGGCGAACGCCGAGTCGATCTGGCCGAGACTCACCTGCACCATCGCGATGGCGCCCGGGGACACGTACCGGCGGGTGCGCGTGTCACGCAGCGCGCGGAGGACGGCGCGTGCGGAGTCGGTCTGGCCGGTCGCTCCATACATGTATCCCAGCTGCCCGAGGTATCCGGCCCAGGAGTGCTCCCCTTCGAAAGCGAGGGCCTTCCGCAGCGCGGCGATCGCCTCGCCCGGGCGATGCTGTCGCAGGAGAACGAGGCCAAGCTCCGACCAGGCGTAGGAGAACGTCGGGTCCCGCTCGAGCGTCGCTCTGAGCTGGGCTTCGGCGTCGGCGACGCGCCCCGCCATGTTGAGCGCGTGACCTCGCGCGGTGCTGATCACCAGCGAGAGCGGGTCGAGCGCCACTGCCCGGTCCGCCTCGATCAGCGCTTCGCGCCCACGCCCGGTGGCCGTGAGCAATCCCGCGAACCATTGGTGACCGGTCGCGTAGTTCGGGTTCAGGGCGATCGCCGTGCGAAATTCTCGTTCCGCTTCCGCCCACCGCCACGAATCCATGAGCGCGTGCGCGCGGGCGACGCGCGGGCTGGCGAGCGTACTGTCCAACGCCAACGCCCGGTCCGCGGCGCTCAGCGCCTTCGGCAACGTCGCGGCAGAGGACATGTCGGCGTAGGACGCGAGGATGGCATAGCAGTCGGCGAGCCCGCCCCACGCGTCGGCGTAGGAGGGATCGCGGGCGATCGCCCGGTCAAAGAGAGTGACCGCATGAAGCAGCGCTTCGCCCGTCCGCTTGTTCCACAGGAATCGCGCCTGCAGGTACAGTGTGTGCGCCAGCGTGTCGCGCGTGGGCGCGCGCGCGAGCGCGATCGAGTCGTGCGCGGCGAGCGCGAGCTTGAGCTCGCCGGCGATCGCCGTGCCGATCTGTTCCTGCACGGCGAACACGTCCTTGAGGTCGCCATCGTACGTGTGCGACCACCGGTGATAGCCGCTGTCGGCGTCGATGAGCTGCGCCGTGACGCGCACGTGCGAGCCGGCGCGACGCACGCTGCCCTCCACCACGTTGTGCACGCCGAGCTGACGGCCGATCTCGCGCACGTCCGAGTCCTTGCCTTTGAAGGCGAAGGACGACGTGCGGGCTGCTACGTGCAGTCCGCGTAGATTGGCGAGCCGGTCGATGAGCTCCTCGGTCATCCCGTCGGCGAAATATTCGTTCTCCTTGTCGCCGCTCATGTTCACGAAGGGGAGCACGGCGACGGAGGCCTCCGGCGTGCTGGTCGCCGGCGCGATGCGGCGAGGAGCGACGCGGCTGAGGCCGAACGGAACCGACCCGATCGCAGCAAGGATCAACGCCGCGGCGAGAAGCCGACGATTGCGGAGGTCCCGCTTGGCCGTCGGGGCCGACGGAGTGGTGAGACTCGTGCCGCCGGTGCTGACCACGGTGTCCAGCTCGCGCAGCACCTCATCCGCCGTCTGCGGCCGATCGGCGGGGCGCTTGCTGAGCAGTCGCATCACGAGGCTCGCGAGCGGCGCCGGGATATTCGGTCGACGCCGTTCGATCGCCTCCGGTGTTTCCGTGGTGTGCGCGGCGATGAGCGCCTGCGGGGACCGGCCGGGGAAGAGCTGGCTTCCGGTGAGCAGTTCGTAGGCCACGGCGCCGAGTGCGTACAGATCGGCGCGTGCGTCCACGCCGGCATCCCCCGCCGCCTGTTCGGGCGCCATGTACGCCGGCGTGCCGAGGGTCATGCCGATCGACGTCAGTCCGCCGCCGCCGCTCGTGGTGCTGGCGCTCAGCGCCTTCGCCACGCCGAAGTCGGCGACGAGGGCATCGCCCTCGCTCAGCAGGATGTTCTCGGGCTTGATGTCCCGGTGTACCACCCCACGGCGGTGCGCGTAGGCGAGCGCCTTCGCGACGTCGCGGAGCACCTGCAGCGCAGCGGCCACCGGCAGCTCGCCATCTCGATCGAGCCGCGCGCGCAGCGACTCGCCGTCCACGTACGGCATGGTGTAGTACAGCAGGCCGTTCCCCTCACCGGCCGCATGCAGCGGCACGATGTGCGGATTCTGCAATTGCGCCGCCACCTGGATCTCCCGGCGGAAGCGTTCGACGCTCAGCTCGGCGGCGAGATCGGGCGGGAGCACCTTCACCACCACCTTTCGCCCGAGCGTGGTCTCGGTGGCCACGAACACGCGCGACATCCCCCCGCCGCCGAGCTCGCGCTCGATGGTGTACGCGGCGGCGAGCGCCGCTTGGAGCTGCGCACGAAGGTCGGCCGTCATCCCGAGCCGCTGCGCTCCACCAGGACCGTGTCCGCCAGCTCGACGCCGATCGTCCGCTCGCGCGAGCCGACCTTGAGCCGGAGGAGACCGCCGAAGGGCGCGCGCTCCAGCAGCTGCACGCGCGCCCCCGGCTTGAGGCCGAGCGAGCCGAGGTAGCGGAGACGCTCGGCGTTCTCGTCGCTCACCTCGACCACGCGGCCGCGCTCGCGTGGCGCCAGCGCCGCGAGCGCGAGCACCGGACGCTCCGCGATCTTGCCGTCGCGCGTCGGGATCGGCGCGCCGTGCGGATCGGTGGCCGGCTCGCCGATCGCGGCGGCCATCCGGTCCACCAGCTCGTCGCTCGCGGCGTGCTCGAGCCGCTCGGCCTCATCGTGCACGCGGTCCCAGGAGAAACCGAGGGCGTGCGTGAGATAGGCCTCGATCACGCGATGGCGGCGGACCGTGCGCACGGCCACCCGACGGCCGGCGTCGGTGAGCGTCACGCCGCGATAGCGCTCGTGCGCAACGAGCCGCTGCTCGGCGAGGCGCCGGATCATCCCGCTCACCGACGCGGGCGCGATGCTCAGGCGTTGCGCGATCTCGTTCGTGCCGGCGGGGCGGCCGGCGCGTTCGAGCTCGTAGATCGCCTTGAGATAGTCCTCCACCGGCGCGGTATAGGCGCCCACCGTGCGCGGCGCGGCGCTCACGTGACCGCCTTCATCTCGCCCGAGTCGCGTGAGCCGCGCACGAGCAGCACGGGGATCGTGCAGCGGTGCCGCACCGACTCGGCCACACTGCCAAAGAGGAGATCCTTGAGGAAGCGGTGCCCGTGCGTGGACATCGCGATCAGGTCGCAGCGCTCACGCTCCGCGGCGTCGATGATCTCCCTCACCGGGTCGCCGCCGGCGAGGACGGCGTCCACGGAATAGCCATCGGCCTCGAGCGCGGCGGCGGTGCGGTCGAGATATTCGCGGTCCTCCTTCAACTCTTCGCTCTCCCGCAGCTCGAGCTGCGCCATGTTCCGCGCCGCCCAGCCGTCGGCCACGTGAATGAGAAGGATAGAGGCCTCGCTCGCACGCGCGAGCCGGCGCACGTGGGCCAAGATCGCCGCGTCGTACGGCGAGTTCTCCAAGGGGACCAGGATCTTCGAGTACAGGGTTCCCATCGTCAACCGCGGAAGATTTGCACGAGCAACCAGGCGTTGAGTCCGGCGATCGCGAACGCCACCGAGTACGCCAGCCATTTCAACCACCACGCGTTCACGAACTCCCCCATCTTCGCGCGCTCCGACGTGAAGCGCACCAACGGGAACACGGCGAACGACAGCTGCACGCTCAGCACCACCTGGCTGAGCACCAGCAGCTTCGCCGTGCCGCTCTCGCCGTACAGCGCGGCGACGATCACCGCCGGCACGATCGCGATCCCGCGCGTGATCATGCGGCGCAGCCAGGGGCGCAGCCGGAGATTGAGGAACCCCTCCATGACAATCTGCCCCGCGAGCGTTCCCGTCAATGTCGAGTTGAGCCCGGAGGCGAGGAGGGCCAGCGCGAACACGGTGCTCGCCCAGGTCACGCCGAGGAGCGGGGTGAGGAGATGGTATGCATCCTGGATCTCCGCCACCTGGTGCATGCCGGCGCGGTTGAAGGTCGCGGCCGCGACGACGAGGATCGCCCCGTTGATGAAGAGCGCGAAGGTGAGCGCCACCGTCGAGTCGAGGAATGCGAAACGCACCGCCTCGCGCTTTCCTTCCGCGTTCTCCGCGTACTTCCGCGTCTGCACCACCGACGAGTGGAGGTACAGATTGTGCGGCATCACCGTCGCGCCGAGGATCCCCATTGCGATGTAGAGCATTTCCGGGCGCCGGAGGATCTCGGCCCGCGGCACGAAGCCCGCGAGCACGCCCGCCATGTCGGGGCGCGAGACGATCAGCTCGAGCAGGAAGGCGATCCCGATCGTCGCGACCAGCGCTACTACGATCGCCTCCAGCAACCGGTAGCCTTTGTGCTGCAGCCAGAGCACGAGCAGGACATCGAGACCGGTGAAGACGACGCCGATCACGAGCGGAATATGGAAGAGCAGATTGAGCGCGATCGCGGCGCCGATCACCTCGGCGAGGTCGCAGGCGGCGATCGCGGTCTCGCAGATCACCCAGAGGAACCAGACCACCGGCCGCGGATAGTGATCGCGGCAGGCCTGCGCGAGATCGCGACCGGTGACGATGCCCAGCTTGGAGGCCATCCCCTGGAGCAGCACCGCCATCAGGTTAGCGAGCAGTACCACCGAGAGGAGCGTGTAGCCGAAGGCGGAACCGCCGGCGAGGTCGGTGGCCCAGTTGCCGGGATCCATATAGCCGACGGCGACGAGATAGCCGGGCCCGGCGAAGGCGAATGCTTTGCGCCACCACGTCCGGTGGGAGACGGGGATGGTGCGGTACGCCTCGGCGAGACTCGGCGCGAGCCGCGGGCGGCGCCACCCGAGTTCGGGCGGCGCCTCCGGCGTCGGGGGCGGACGACGGTGGTGGGGGAAGGCTTCCATCAGCGGCCCTTCATTCTTAGTGAGTGCGGGAAACTATGCTCGCCTAGCAAGTGATTTAGGCATACCTAACTTACGATCGACTCGTCCCTCGCGCAACGCGACGGCCGCCCGCGCGCCTCACCGGATCGCCGCGAGGCCGCGCCTGATCCACTCCGCGAGCTCCGGGTCGTCGGCCACCGCACTATCCGACACGACGAGCCAAGTGCTCATCGGCCGCTCGCCGCCGGGGGCGAACGGGGAGACGCCCGGCTCGCGCAGCAACGCCTCGTAGTCGGCCGCCGGCGCCTTCACGATGAGCCCTTCCCCCCACACGATCACGAAGGTTTTCTTTCCGATCAGGAAGCCGCGTCCGCCGAACACGTTCTTCTGCCGGGCGCCGCGCTCGCCGAGTCGTGCCAGCGCGTCGCTCACCCGCGCGGCGAGTCCGTGGTCATAGGCCATCCTCGTCTCCTTCGCTGGCGTGTCGCATGCTCCCTGGGCTCAACGATCCCTTCGGCCGGCTCGAAGCGCGGCGCACCGCACTGCTGTTAGAGCTCGGCGCGCTCACTCCGCTGCAGCTCGCCTTCCGGCCATCGCCGGACGCGTGGTCGCCGACCGAAGTGGCGCACCACCTGTCGCTGGTGGACGCGCGCACCACCCGCGTGCTCACGGAGCGACGCGTGAGCGGCGTGACGCGGCGCCGGGCGCGCGACGTGCTGGTGCGCGCGCCGCTGCTGCGATTGTATTTCGCGATCGGATGGCGCGCCAAGATGCCGGTGAAAGGGGTCGCACCGGACCCGACCGTCCCGCTGGAGCGCACGGCGGCGCAGTGGGCGGAGACGCGGCGCACGCTCGCGGCGTACCTCGACGCGATGGACGAGGACGCGTGCCGCGCGATCGTGTACCGTCATCCGATCGCCGGCTTCATGGACATCGTGGAGACGCTCCATTTCCTCTCGCGGCATCACGATCATCATCTCCGTCAGGTGGCGCGCATCCGCGCCGCGCCGGGATTCCCGGCTATGGCTCGAGACGCTGCAGGAACTGCCTGAGAATGCGCTCGGTGAGCCCCCACACCACGTAGTCACCGTGCCGGAACGCGGGGAGCAGGCGACGCATTCCGCGGACCTCGATCGGCATCTCGCTCCACGCCGCGGCCTCCTGCAGCGCGGTCACCGGAACCCAGAAGGCGGCGTCCACTTCAGCGCTCAGTCGGATGGTGACGTCGCCGCCGAGCACCGCGACGTACGGCGCGATCGCAATCGGCGGGAGCACCGGCGTGCGCGGCGGGAGCTCGTCGAGGCGACCGAGGATGCGGCCCCGCGCGGAAAGATCGATCGCCGTTTCCTCGCGGGTCTCGCGGATGGCGGTCGCCTCGAGCGATGGGTCGCCGGCCTCCTGCCGTCCGCCGGGGAGCGCGACGTGCCCGCTCCACGGGTCCCCCTGGTAGGCGGCGCGCTTGATCATCAGGATCTCGAGCGCGCCGTCCGCCGCGCCGCGCAGGATGAGCGCCACCGCCGCGCGCCGTGTGGGATCGGAGTCCGGAAGCTGCTCGCCCGGGCGGTCGCGCAGAGTGCGCGCGAGGCGCGCGACGAGGGGGTGCGCGAGCACGGCCTCGAGCGGCGCGCCCGGCACGCGCTAATCCTCCAGCTCGCCGCCGGCGTCCATCCACGCCCGCACGCCGCCCGTGAGCGACGAGGCGCGCGTGTAGCCCATCGAGCGGAGCAGATCCGTCGCCAGCACGGAGCGATTGCCCTGGTTGCAGTAGACGATCACGTCGCGTTCGCGGGGAACGCGCCCGTGAGCGCTCGCGGCGATCGCGCCGATCGGGAGATGCGTGGCGCCCGGGATGCGGAAGAGGTTCCACTCATTCATCTCGCGCACATCCAGGAAGAGCACATCCCCTGCGCCGCACCGCGCGATCGCGTCGGCCGGCGTCACTTCGGTGATGCGCGCGCGCGCCTCCGTGACCAGCTCCGCCTCGCTGCGGTCCGCCATCCGATCTCCCGTCGGTCATTAGCCTCCCAATGATAGCGCAGCCCGGCGCGTCCCGATACTTTGAGCGCGTGCCGAGACTCTTCGCGCTGGCCTTCGATGGACTCACGACCCTCGCCGCCGCGGCCGCCGAGCTCACGCTTTGGCCGGTGCTGGGGGCACTGCCGTGGATCGCGGCGCCATTCATCCTGTTCGCGCGGCTCCGCGGCTCCCGTACGCTCGACGGTGAATCGCCCGATCCGCCGCCGGCCGCGCCGCTCGTCTCGGTGATCATCCCGGCTCGGAACGAGGCGCGCAATCTCGCGCGGTGCCTGAAATCGGTGCTCGGCTCGGCCTTCCGCGCGATCGAGGTGATCGTCGTGGACGATCAGTCGGAGGACGAAACCGCCGCCATCGCCGAGGAGTTCGCCGAGCGCGACCCGCGCCTGCGCGTCATTCAGGCGCCCACCCTCCCGAACGGCTGGTTCGGGAAGCAGTGGGCGTGCGAGAACGGCGCGATGGCTGCTAACGGCTCGATCCTGCTCTTCGCCGACGCCGACACCACGCACAGCCCGGAGCTGTTACCGCGCGCGGTGAACGCGATGCGTGCGCGCTCGCTCGATTTCCTCACGGTGTTCGGCCGCCAGGAGCTGCGCACCTTTTGGGAGCGCGTGGTGCAGCCGCACATCCTCGCGATGCTCGCGATGCGGTTCGGCGGCAGCGGCGCGGTGAACCGGTCGCGTCGCGCGGTGGACAAGATCGCGAACGGGCAGTGCATCTTCATGACGCGCGCCGGCTACGAGCTGGTGGGGCGGCACGCGAGCGTGCGGATGCGCCCCGCCGAGGACCTCGCGCTCGCTCAGCGCAGCTTCATCATGGGGCTGCGCACGGAAGCGATCATCGGCATGGATCACCTGGCCACGCGCATGTACGCCACGCTGCGCGAGATCGTGGATGGGTGGACGAAGAACATCTGGTCGGCGGCGCCGGAGCAGATGCCCGGCGGGCGCTTCGGCGCACTCTTCATCCCCGTGCTGCTCCCCCTGCCCTCGCTGATGGCCCTCACGCCGCCGCTCGTGCTGTTGGCGCAGCTCGTGGTGCCGGTGTCGCCCAACGTGGTCGCGTGGGCGCTCCTCTGCACGCTCGTGATGATCGTGTTCTGGGCGTTCGCGTACGCCGCGCTCGCCGGCTACACGCCGCTGTACGCCTTCACCTTCCCGCTCGGTGCGGCGGTGGTGCTGTTCATCGTGGCGCGCGCGATGGCGCGCGGGCGCCGGGTGGAGTGGAAGGGGCGCACGTACGTGGTGCGGTAACGAGAGCGCGGGACGGGTTGCCTATCGCTCGCCCGATGACTAACCCATTCGATGTGCAATCGTGTTTCGTACCCACCCAACGCGGCGCGCGCGCGCCACGCACCGGAGGACGGCCATGGCAACCACCCTCTCCACTACCCCTCCCACCGGCACCACGACGATCACCGATCACGAAGCGCGACAGCTCGAGCGCGCGAACAAGACGGGGCTGCAGCCGGTGGTGTTCGTCCACGGCCTCTGGCTGTTGCCGAGCAGTTGGGACCGCTGGGCCACGACGTTCGAGGGAGCCGGCTATATCGCGCTCACACCCGGTTGGCCGGACGATCCCGAGACCGTCGAGGAGGCCAACGCGCACCCCGAGGTCTTCGCGCGCAAGACGGTCGGACAGGTCGCGGATCACTTCGACGTGATCATCCACGAGCTGAAGAGGAAGCCGGCGATCATCGGCCATTCCTTCGGCGGCCTGCTCGCGCAGATCCTCGCCGGGCGCGGGCTGGCCTCGGCGACGGTGGCCATCGACCCGGCTCCCTTCCAAGGCGTGCTGCCCCTTCCGTTCTCGGCGCTGAGGTCCGCGTCTCCGGTTCTCCGCAACCCCGCGAACCGCCATCGCGCCGTCCCGCTCACCTTCGACCAGTTCCGCTTCGGCTTCGCCAACGCGGTGAGCGAGGTGGAGGCGAGGGAGCTGTACAAGACGTTCGCCGTGCCGGCGCCGGGCGCGCCGCTCTTCCAGGCCGCAACCGCCAATTTCAATCCATGGACCGAGGCGAAGGTCGACCGCAAGAACCCCGCGCGCGGGCCGCTGTTGATCATCTCGGGAGAGAAGGACAACACGGTCCCGTGGGCGATCGCGAACGCATCGTTCAAGAGACAGCGGCGCAACACGGGGGTGACGGAGATCGTCGAGATCGCGAACCGCGGGCACGCGCTCACGGTCGACAGCGGCTGGCGAGAGGTGGCCGACAAGGCGCTCGCGTTCATCAAACGATTCGTCTAGCGCCGAGGCGACCGCCGGGGGGCGGCGGGCGGTAGGTCACGGTGGAGCGCGCCGCGCCATGACGCGTCCCGCGGGAACAGGATGACGGAGTTGCGCGGCGGCCACAGCAATGTGGCGTCGTGCTCACGCTCCGTTCCGCCGCGCAACTCCTCGCCGCCGCGACGTCGCTCGACGGGCTGGCGCCGCTCGCGGCGGCGGCTGGCTTTCGCGCGGCGCCGCTCCCACTCGACGCGGACACGCGCTCCGGGCTCGGGCTCGACGGGCTCGCGGCCGACGCCCGCATTGTCGCCGGGAACGGCACGCTGCGTGCACTGCTCGTTCTCGCGGCGCCTGGCGCGTCGCTGCGCGACCGGATCGGCGCGCTCGCGCACCGCCTCGCGCAACGCGCGCCACAGCTCCTCTGGCTACTCCTCGCCACATCGGCGGACGGCGAGACGGCGATCGCCACCTGGAGCGCGGGCGCCCCTGGCCGCCCGCGCGTCGCGGCGCTGCTCGTCGATCGCGGTCACGTGCTCCCGAGCGACGCGGAGACGCTGCGCGCGCTCGCCGGCGTGTCCGAAGCCGCCGATCTCCTCACGCACGCCTTCTGGACGGACGTGCTCGGGCGCGAGGCGCTCACGCGAAAGTTCTATCGCGCGCTCGACGGCGTGGTGTCCACGCTCGCGCGCGACGCGATCGGCCGCGCGAGCGAGGAACGGCGCCGCGAGCTCGCGCTGCTCGATCTCTCGCGGCTGCTCTTCCTCGTCTTCCTCGAGGCGAAGGGCTGGCTCGACGGCGACGTGCGCTTCCTCGAGCACCGCTTCGCGCGCTGCATGGAGCGCGGGGGTGGGTTCCACCGGCGCGTCCTGCTGCCGCTCTTCTTCGGCACCCTGAACACGCCGCCGCGAGCGCGGGCGCCCGCGGCCCGCGCGCTCGGGCGCGTGCCCTTCCTGAACGGCGGTCTCTTCGCGCGCACGGCGCTCGAGCGCCGCTCGCCGCTCACCTTCCCGGATGAAGCGCTCGGGGTCGCGTTCGGGGGCCTGCTCACGCGCTACCGCTTCACCGCCCGCGAGGACACGACCAGCTGGAGCGAGGCCGCGATCGATCCCGAGATGCTCGGCAAGGCGTTCGAGTCGCTGATGTCGTCACGCGACCGGCGCGCGAGCGGCGCGTTCTACACGCCGCAGCCGATCGTGGACGCGGTCACGGTGGCCGCGCTCCGCGCCGCGCTCACGGCGCCCGAAGTCGCCGCCGATGACGTGGAGCGTGCGCTCCGCGGCGAAGCCGTCGCGCCGCGCGCGCGCGCCGCGATCCTCGCGCGGCTTCGCGAGGTCCGCGTGCTCGACCCCGCCTGCGGGTCCGGCGCGTTCCTCGTGCACCTGCTCGAGACGATGGCGGCCCTCGCCGCGCAGCTCGGCGACGAGCGCCCGCCGGTGGAGCTCCGCCGCGAGCTGTTGACGCGGGCCATCCATGGCGTGGATGTGAATCCCACCGCCGTTTGGCTCTGCGAGCTGCGACTCTGGCTCTCGGTGGTGATCGAGAGCGCCGAGAGCGATCCGCTCGCGGTGCCGCCGCTGCCCAACCTCGACCGGAACATCCGGGTGGGCGATGCGCTCGCGGGGCTCGCCTTCGGTGGCGCGGCGCCGATCGCGCGCGGCGGCACGGCGATCGCGCGCCTGCGCGAGCGCTATGCGAGAGCGACCGGTGTGAGGAAACGCACGCTGCACCGCGCGCTCGACCGCGCCGAGCGCGCGCTCGCAGTGGCGCACACGGAGCTCGCGCTCGCGCGCAACGCCGCCGCGCGGCGCGACCTGATCACGGCGTTGCGCGGCCGCGATCTTTTCGGCGAGCGCATCCGTCCGGGGCGCGCCGAGCTCGAGCAGCTCGCCACCGCCCGGGTGGCGGGGCGCGAGCTCGCGGTCACGCGCCGCACGCTGCTCGCCGCTGGCGCGCTCCCCTTCGCGTGGGCCACGCATTTCCCGCACGTCGCGGCGCGAGGCGGCTTCGACGTCGTATGCGGCAATCCGCCCTGGGTGCGGCTGCATCGCATTCCGGCCGCGGCGCGCGCGACACTCCGCGCGCGATTCCACGTCTTCCGCGCCGCGGCGTGGACGCGTGGCGCCGTGGCCGCGCGAGCCGGTGCCGGCTTCGCGGCGCAGGTGGATCTCGCCGCGCTCTTCGTGGAGCGTTCGCTCGATCTCCTCCGCCCCGGCGGCACGATCGCGCTCCTCCTCCCGGTGAAGCTCTGGCGCTCGCTGGCCGGCGGCGGCGCGCGGCATCTCATTGCCGCCCGCACCCGACTGATCGCGCTCGAGGATTGGAGCGAGTCGCCACACGCGTTCGACGCCGCCGTCTATCCCTCGCTCTTGGTGGCGCGCGCCCACGACGACGCCGCCCGCGGCGCGCCGCCGCCCCTCTCCGCGGCGATCCACCGCCGGCACGGCGTGCTCCGCTGGCGCCTCGCGCCCTCGCGTCTCACGCTCGACGCCGATCCCTCCAGCCCGTGGCTCGCGCTGCCGCCCCCGGTGCGCGAGGCCTTCGACCGGATCGCCCGCGCGGGATCGCCGCTCGCCGAGTCGCCGCTCGGCCCCCCGCTGCTCGGCGTGAAGTGCGGGTGCAACGAGGCGTTCGTCGTCTCGCTCGCCGGCGGCGCCAACGGGCTGGCCGAGATCCGCAGTGGCGAGCGGCGCGGCGCGGTGGAGCGCGCGCTGCTGCGCCCGCTGTTGCGTGGGGAGCGCGTGACCGCCTGGAGCGCGGAGGGGGAGCCGGAATTCGTGATCTGGACGCACGGCCGCGATGGCCGGCCGCTCGCGACGCTGCCGCCGCACGCCGCGCACTGGCTCGGTCGCTGGCGGCACGTGCTCGCCGGTCGCGCCGACGCGCGCGGCGGCCTGCCTTGGTGGACGCTCTTCCGCACTCCGAGCGCGCGCGCGGATGTCGCCCGTGTCGTCTGGGCGGACGTCGGCCGCGCGCCGCGCGCACTCATCCTGCCGCCGGGCGACAGCACCGTGGCGCTCAATTCCTGCTATGTGCTCCCCTGTCGCGATCCACGCGACGCGAACGCGCTGGCGGCGCTGCTCAATTCGGCGCTCGCCGCGGCGTGGCTCGGCGCCATCGCGGTACCGGCGCGCGGCGGCTACAAACGCTTTCTCGCGTGGACCGTCGCGCTGCTGCCGCTCCCGCGTGACTGGCCCCGCGCGCGCGATCTCCTGGCGCCGCTCGCCGACCGGGCCATCGAGCAGGACGACGTGACGCCCGGGGAGCTGCTCGACGCCGTCGTGCGCGCGTATCGCGTGCGCCGCGCGGACCTCGATCCGCTGCTCGCGTGGAACGCGCGCTGACGCCGGCGGCGCTCGAAGACGCGCGTGCGCTCATCGCGCGCGTCTGGCTCGGCGCGGCGTCTGGTTCCGTGGCGGAGCGAGTCGGCGCGATCAGCCTGCGGCCGCACCAGCGCGACGCGGTGCGCCGGCTGCGCGCCACCATGAACGAATTCGGCGGCGCGCTGCTCGCCGACGACGTGGGGCTGGGGAAGACGTACGTCGCGGCCGCGATCATCCGCGAGGCCGCGCATCCGCTGGTCGTCTGTCCGGCATCGCTGCGCGACATGTGGCGCCGGGCGCTCGACGCGGCGGAGGCGCGCGCGGCGATCACGAGCTACAGCGCACTCAGTCGCGGCCGCGCGCCGGATGGGCCCCTCGACTTGCTCGTGCTCGACGAGGCGCACCACGCGCGCACCCCGGGCACGCGCCGATACGCGGCGCTCACGCGGCTGGCCGCGCACGCGCGGGTGCTCGCGCTCTCCGCCACCCCGATCCACAATTCGCGCGACGATCTCGCCGCGCTGCTCGCGCTCTTCCTCGGCGAGCGCGCGGGAGCGATGAGCGACGCCGAGCTCGCGCGGTGCGTGGTGCGCCGCGAACACGCGGATCTCCCGCCGGCCGCGCTCCCGGCGCTCGACGCACCGCGCTGGATCACGGTGGGCGACGACGAGCCGCTCCTGCGTCTCATTCTCGCACTCCCGCCGCCGGTGCCCCCGTGCGGCGGCGGCGATGGCGGGGTGCTCGTGGCATGGGGGCTCGTGCGCCAGTGGGCCTCCAGTCGCGCCGCCCTCCGCGGCGCCGTGCACCGCCGGCTCGCGCGCGCCGCCGCGCTCGAGGCGGCGATGTCGGAAGGGCGATATCCCACCGCGCGCGAGCTCACCGCGTGGACGGCGGCCGACGATTCCATCCAGCTGGCCTTTCCGGCGCTCGTCGCCTCGGCGCACGACGGGACCGCGGCCCTGCTCGACACGCTGCGGGTGCACCAGCGAGCGCTGCGCGATCTCCTCGCCACCGCGGGCGCCGATCCCTCCGTGGACGGGGCGCGCGCCGCGCGGCTGCGCGAGCTCCGTGGCGCGCACGTCGGCGAGCGCATCGTGGCGTTCTCGCAATTCACCGACACGGTGCACGCGCTCTATCGCGCGCTCGCCCCAGACGGCGGTGTGGCCGCGCTCAGCGCGCAGGGGGCGCGGGTGGCTGGCGGCGCGCTCTCCATCCGCGAAGCGCTCGCGAGATTCTCGCCGCGCGCCGTCGGCGCCGCTCCCCCGCGCGCGTGCGAGCGCATTGACCTCCTCATCACGACGGATCTACTGAGCGAGGGGCTCGACCTCGGCGACGCGTCGGTGGTCGTCCATTTGGATCTGCCTTGGACCCCCGCGCGCATGGAGCAGCGCGTGGGCCGCTCGCGCCGGCTCGGCGCGCCGCACACGCGCACCGCCGTGTACGCGTTCGCGCCACCGGCCGGCGCCGAATGCCTGCTCGACGTCGAGCGCCGCCTGCGCGAGAAGCTGCGCGCGGCGGGGCGCATGACCGGCGTCGCGGGCGCGATCCTGCCGTCGCTCGGGCCGCCGCCGGGCGCCGAGCCCGCGGCCGCGCGGGCGCGCGAGCTCGTGCACCGCGCGATCTCTCTCTGGGAACGCGACGGGACGCACTCCGAGAGCTTAGCGCCTCCCGTGATCGCCGCCGGCCGCGCCGACCGGATCGCGTTGCTCCTGCTGGCGCGGGACGGCGAGCGCCCGGTGCTCGCCGCGTCGGTCGATCATGCCGAGCTCACCGACGATCCGCACCGCGTCCTCGCGGCCCTCGAGCTCGCGTCGCAGGCATCACCGATCGCGCTCGCGGACGCCGAGCTCGCGCGCGCCCGCGGGGCCGCCGAGCGATGGTTGCTGCGCCGGCGCGCCGCCGCCGCGGCGGGCGACGGGACGCTCTTCCGGGCGATGGCGCGTCGCGCCGCGCTCCGTCGCATCGCCGCCATCACCGCCCGCGCGCCGCATCACCGGCGCGCACTCATCGCGCCGCTCGCCGCCACCGCGCGCCGTATCGTCACCACGCCCTTCGGCCTCGGCGCCGAGCACGTGCTCGAAGCGCTCGCCGGCGCGCCGCTGGCGGACGAGGCCTGGCTGCGCGCGCTCACTGAATTCGGCGCGATCCACTCCCCGCCCGCCAGCGTGAGCACTCCCCTGGCGCTCATCGCGCTGCTCGTGATCTCGCCCCAGTGACCGTCCGCGCCGGCAGATTCTGCTCCGGGGTGAAGCGACCCCTCCGCATGCCACCGCGACTTGCCTCGCCGATCCGCCGAACGCTTGTCGCGAGGCCAGCCCGGAGATATTTTAGCCTTAGTGTCGAAGCTAAAATAACACGCCCGTTCGCATAGTTCACTAACCAATCATGCAAACCACTGCCTTCACAGCACTTAGCCCAGGCCATACAGTGCCAACGGTCAATGGAGCAATCGCCTTCGTGCCGCACAGCGCGCCGCGCGAGCTCCGTCTCGAGGCTCCGACCGTGCGACTCTTGGAACGGGCCATGCACCAGCTCGGCGTGCTGACGGGCGCTGCGAAGCGCGTGGTCAATCCGTATCTGATCAGTTCCCCCTTGCTCCGCCAAGAAGCGATACTCTCCAGCCGAATCGAAGGAACGATCGCGACGCCAGAACAGTTGGCGCTCGAAGAACTGGGATCCGATGTCGAACATGCCGACGCCAAGGAAGTTGGGAATTTCGCGCGCGCTTCACAGCACGCGCTACGGGCGATTGGGCGCGGTGAACCTATCACGGGCCGCTTGCTATTGGCGACGCACAAGATTCTCATGTCGGAAGTGCGCGGCGACCACGAACGCCCAGGGGAGTATCGAGACGCCCAAAACTTCATTGGTACAAGCAAGGACATCCACGCAGCTCGGTTTGTGCCGCCGCCGCACACCGAAATCGGCTCGCTGATGTCGGACTTTGAGTCGTTCGTGAACTCGGACACGCCCGCGCTCCCGGACTTGGTAACGAACGCCATTGCGCACTACCAATTCGAAACCATCCATCCATTTCGCGACGGTAACGGTCGAATCGGACGGCTCTTGGTCACCCTGCTATCGGTGCGCGATGGGTTGATACCCGGTCCCATCTTGCCGATCAGCTCACACCTGGAGCGCAACAAGCAGGCATACGCCGACTACCTCCTCGGCGTGAGCACCGGTGGGGCGTGGCAGCCTTGGATCGCATTCTTCCTGGAAGCAGTGATTCACGGAGCGGAGGAAGCGTCGGGGCAGGTGGAGGGCCTCATGGCGCTGCGGAGTGCGTGGCAGGAAAGATTCCAGTCCGCGAGGTCATCTGCCCTACTCCTCAAGCTGCTGGATCATCTCTTCCAGCGGCCAGCGGTCACCATCGGTCGGGTGGCCAAGCTGCTCCGCGTCACGCCTGCCGCGGCCTCCGCCAACATAAAGAAGCTCGTAGAGGCCGGAGTCCTGCGGGAAATCACGGGTCGGACGCGCAATCAAGTCTTTCTCGCGCAGGATATACTCGACTTCATTGGTGGGAAAGGCGCGAGACCGCTCCACGAGACATCGTCTCCTGAATCGTTCCGGCGGGGGCAGAGCAATTAGGATCATTGCCACGGGCGGGACGGCAGCAGACTTCCCGGCGCGCTGCTTGCTGAGGATCTCCGGCGCTCCGCGCGCTGAGCGAATTCGCCGCGATCTATGACACGTCAGCGAGCGTGGACGCCCCCTTTTCATGCTGCTCGTGACCTCGCCCGAGTGACCGCTCGCACCGGCGCACAGTCGCGGTAGGCTACGCCCTTCCGCCGATCCCCGCCTCCGAGTCCTCATGCCACTCGCCCGCCCCCTCGCGCTCCTCTTCGACCTCGACGGCACGCTCGTCGATTCGATCGAGCTCATCCTCGCCTCCTTCCGGCACACCTTCCGCACGCACTTGGGCGGCGTGCCGCCGGACGCGAAGTGGATCGCCGGGCTCGGCACCCCGCTCGTCACGCAGCTCCGCGAATTCACGCAGGACGACGCTCTCGCGCTCGCGATGACGGACACCTACCGCGCCTATCAGATGGAGCACCACGACGAGCTCATGCGCGCCTACGACGGGACCCGCGAGGCGATGGCCGAGCTCCGCGCGCGAAAGCACCCCACGGCGATCGTCACCAGCAAGATGAGTGACCTCGCCGAGCGCGCGCTCGCTTTCACCGGGCTGCGCGACACGATCGATCTCGTGGTCGGCGTGGAGCGTACCGCGCGCCACAAACCCGATCCGGAGCCGGTGCTGCTCGCGCTGGCCGAGCTCGGCCACACCCCGGCGGACACCGTCTTCCTCGGCGATTCGCCGCACGACATCGCCGCCGGGAAGGCCGCCGGCGTCATCACCGTGGCCGCCCAGTGGGGGCCCTTCTCCGCCGCCGAGCTCGATGCCGCGGGTCCCGCGCACCAAGTGCCGCGCATCGGGGAATTCCCCGCACTCGTGTCGCGATTGGAGGGGGCGCGCGGCTTACGATGACCGTTCAAACCATTCGCCCCATTGCGTCATCCTATCCAGTGACCCTCCGGAGACTTGCACTGGATGCTCGCCGCGATCGCACACGTGGAAATCGCATCGCCAGCCGCTGAAGGCGGCGCCGCCGACGCGGCGCTGGCCGCGACGGGTGACCGGCGGGCGTTCGAACGGCTCTACCATTCGCACGTGAACCGTGTTTTCTCCCTCTGCGCCCGCATGTGCGGGAGCCGGGAGCGGGCGGAGGAGCTCACGCAGGATGTGTTCGTCCGCGCGTGGGAGAAGCTGCCGCAATTCCGCGGCGAGAGCGCGTTCGGCACCTGGATCCACCGCGTGGCGGTGAACGTGGTGCTGAACGACCGAAGGACGGTGGGACGCGAGCGATCGCGCGCCGCGCCGGATGCGATGGGGGAAGAGAGCGACGATCCCGAGGCGATCTTCGGCGGCAGCGACGCGCCGAGCCACGCGGACCGGCTGGATCTCGAGGCGGCGATCGCGAAGCTGCCGCCCGGAGCGCGACGGGTGTTCGTGTTGCACGACGTGGAAGGCTACAAGCACGAGGAGATCGCCGAGATGCTCGGCGTGACGGCGGGAGGCACCAAGGCGCAGCTGCACCGCGCCCGGAGGCTCCTGCGGGAGGCACTGGAGCGATGACCGACATGACGATTTTCTTGACCTGCGCCGAGCTGGACGAGCGGCTCGCCGAGTACCTGACCGATGCGCTCGAGGCATCCGAACGCGCCGCCGTGGAGCGGCACCTCGGATCGTGCGCGCGTTGCGCCGGTGTCGTAGCCGCGCTCGATGCGCGTCCCGCCGCGGCCGCCGCGCTCCCGGTGCTCGCGCCCTCGCGCGATCTGTGGAACGGCATCGCGTCGCGGATCGGACCGCGTGTGCTCACGCTCGCCGAGCGCGCGGCGCCAGCGATCCTGCGGCCGCGCTGGCGCGTCGCCCGCTTCGCGGCCGCCGCGGCGCTGCTCGTCGCATCTACCGCGGTGGTCACCTACCGGCTCACGTTGGATCGGCGCCCGCCGGTGGCGGCGGGCGGCACTTCGCCCACCGTCGGAACGCCCAGCACGCTCGCATTGGCGCACGAGAAGCTCATCAGGACGTACGACGCCCAGATCGCGGTGCTCGACTCGATCGTGCGGCTCCGTCACAGCGACCTGGACCCCAAGACCGTCAAAGTCATCGAGAAGAACGTCAAGGTGATCGACAAGGCGATCGCCGAGAGCCGGGCCGCGCTGGCCAAGGATCCACGGAGCCGTTTCTTGAGCGATCAACTCACGCACGTACTCGACCAGAAAGTGGGGCTCCTGCGCACGGTCGCGCTGCTCCCCGCCCGCACCTGAGACATGATGATGATCACGATCACTATGACGCGACCCTCCCGCTTCCTCACGCTCGCCGTCCTGCTCCTGGCCGCCGCACCGCTGAGCGCCCAGCACAAGCACAGGCGCAGCCAGCGCGATGAGGACGGCAACCGCAGCCGCGTGGACACGACCGTCACCGTGGGGCGCGGCGCCACGGTCGACCTGTCGCTGATCTCGGGCGAGATCAAGGTCACGAGCTGGGACCGTTCGCAGGTGCAGGTGCGGGCGACGAGCGAGAGCGGCGACCTGCGCTTCAACGCGTCGCCGCAGCGCGTCTCGCTCGGTGTGGAGGATGAAGAGGGCGATGGGGGCGACACCTCCTTCGAGATCATCGTTCCCAAGGATGCGCACGTGATCACCTCGAGCATTTCGGGTGACCTGTCGGTGCGCGGCGTGGGCGAGGTGGAAGCGAACACGATCAGCGGCGAGCTCGTGGTGAATGGCGTCGCGGGCCGGGCGTCGCTCCAGACGGTGTCCGGCGAGATCATCGCCTCCGACCTCGGGAGTACCGTGCGGGCCCAGTCGGTGAGCGGCGACATCACGCTCAGCGGCGTCGCCGGCGACCTCGATATGCAGACGGTGAGCGGCGAGATGCATCTCCGTGGCGCGAGATCAGCGTACGTCCGCACGCAGACCGTGAGCGGCGATCTCGAGTTCGAGGGCGCGCTGGATCCGAAGGGGCGCTACGAGTTCCACTCGCACTCGGGCTCCTTCACGCTCACCCTCCCGCGCGGCACCGGCGCCCAGGTCACGATGAGGGGCTACAGCGGCGACCTGAACGCCTCGTGCGAGATGACGCTGATGCCCGGCGGACCGAACGAAGGGCACTACAAGAGCATGACGTTCATGCTCGGCAACGGTGGCGCGCACGTCAACATCGAAACCTTCAGCGGCGACGTCCAGATCAAGGGATGTGGCGGCTCCAGGTCCAAGGAGGATTGACCATGCATCGTTCCATCGGCACGGCGCTCGTCATCGCGCTATTCGGCGGGATAGCCGCGGCCCAGACCACGATCTCAAAATCGAATTCGAGCGACGACGATTTCACCTGGACCGGCAAGATGGCCGCCGGCTCCTGGCTCCGAGTGCGCAATCTGAACGGCGAGATCAATGTCGAGCGCGCCTCCGGCGACGTGGCCGAGGTGACCGGCGAGAAACGCTGGCGGCGAGGCGATCCCAAGGAAGTGCACTTCGTCGTGGTGAAGGACGGCGGCAACATCACCATCTGCGCGCTCTGGGGGGATGAGTCCAGCTGCGACGCGCGCGGCGTGGACTACCATCGTCGTCATCACGACGATTGGGGCGATGATAACGACGTCCGCGTGAAATTCACCGTCAAGCTGCCCAAGGGCGTGAAGGTGGATGTCGGCACGGTGAACGGCGCGCTGGATGTTTCCGGCGCCCAGAGCGAGGTGCAGGCCTCCACGGTGAACGGCCGCGTGGATGTCGCCACCAGCTCCGGCCCGGTGAGCGCGCACACGGTGAACGGCTCGGTGAGCGTACGCATGGACGCGCTCTCCGGCAGCGACGATCTGGATTTCTCGACGGTGAACGGTTCCGTCTCGGTGGAGGTGCCGGCGAACTTCTCCGGCGAGATCGAGATGGAAACGGTGAACGGCTCGCTCACGTCCGACTTCCCGCTCACGATCTCCGGCCGGGTGAATCCCAAGCACCTGCGCGCGACGATCGGCAGCGGCGGACGGCGGATCGAGCTGAAGACGGTGAACGGCAGCATCGAGCTGAAGAAGGGCAGCTGACCGTCCGCCCCGCCGGACCGCCGCCTCAGCGCGGCGCGTCCGGCGGCGGGCGTTCCGGCGCCCGCCACACGCTTCCGGTGCTCAGCCGCGCTTCGGCCACGAGGCCGAGCGCGCCGACGAGTGAATCCGGCTGCTCGATCGTGGAGGCACACGACTGATCGAAGAGCACCACGTACGCCCGGCGCGCCGCGAGGGTATCAGCGAAGCGCGCCAGCAAATCGGCGCGCATGTCCGTCGGCATCTCCCGCGCCACCCGGTCCGCCTGGAAGAAGACCGCCACCGACGCGTTGCTGAGGAGCGCGTGCCCGGCGCCGTGCTCCCGTACCCACGCGATCACCGGCGATCCCCGCCAACAGATATCCGCATAGTCGTTCCCCGTCTCCAGCGCGTAGCGGGTGAGGTCGCGCGTGACGACGACCGACCCCACCCCCCACGCGACGAGGGCCACCGCCCCGACCACGCGCGACCAGGACGCCGCCCCCCGCCACCACGCCGCTATCGGAACCGCCGCCGCCGCCGTCACGAACACCATCGCCGGCACGAGGATCCGCTCGTCGAGCGGGATGTTCGGGTCCGCCAGCACTCGCGCCGCCAGCACGAGCCCGAGATAACATCCGGCGATGAGCGCGCTCGCGCCGAGCACCGTCCTGGTACTGCCGAGCGCCGAGTGCCGAGCGCCGAGACCGGCTGTTGAACTGCCGAGCGCCGAGCGCCGAGCGCCGAGACCGGCCGTGATCACCAGGGCGCCGACGACTCCCGTCGCGAGTAGGGCACTCCAGGGCGGCGCCAGCACCGGCGCCAACCACCCCGCCCCCGTCCCCGCACCCTCACGGAGCGTATACCCGATCTCGCCATAGACGCTGAAGTCCCGCACCGCCCCGCGACCGCCGACGTAAGCGGCGCGCGCCCACCACCAGGCGTTCACGAGCGCTCCCGGCGCCGCGGCGATCGCGGTGCGCCGCGCGCGGTCGCGCCACGGTCCGGCCCGCGTCAGCTCCCACAACACGACGGCGCCGATGGCCGACAATCCGGCGTATCGCACCATGCTCGCCGCCGCCGCCGCCGCGCCCTCGACCAACGGGCCGGGTCGCGCGCGCACCATCGCGGCGAGGGTGAGCGCGAGCGTCGCCAAGAAGAGGGGCTCGCTCAACACGCTCTCGTGAACGATCGCCATCGCGGGCGTCACGAGCAGCACGAGCGCGGTCACCGCGCCCGCCGCGACCCCCGCCGCGCCGCTCACCACCCACGCGAGCGCCGCGAGTGTGATGAACGCCGCGAGCGCCATCACGAAGCGCGCGGCGGGCACCGGAGAAGCGCCGAGCGCGATGGGACCAGCGATCGCGACGGAGAATCCCGGCGGCCAGCGGGTGAGCGGGCGCGTACTGTCGGGGCTCACCCAGTCGTCGCGCACGTCGAGCAGCACGCCGCGGTGCGCGAGCGATCCGGCGGCGTGCAGATACGCCATCGCGTCGGGGTCGAGCCCGGGGCCGAGCGGCTCGGTGACCGCGAGCACGAGCGCGAAGGCGGCGGTCCCGGCGGCGAGGCACAGGAGGTGACGCGAGCGGATCAGGGTGATGCGCCTCGAGCGAGAGGTCCGAGCGCGGGGCCGCAGTGCTTGTGGCCGCTCCCCGGGCGCTCTATGATAGGCGTCTGCGCACCGTCCGGCCACACACCGCCCACCCACCATGCTGAGATTGAGGACGCTGGGTGGCCTCTCCCTGGATGGCAGCGAGGGGCCCCTCGGTACCGCCGGGACACACCGGCGCCGCTTGGCGTTGTTCGCGCTGCTGGTGGCTTCCGGCGAGCGCGGGGTGAGTCGCGACAAATTGCTCGCGTACCTCTGGCCGGAGGCGGACCCGGACCGATCGCGACGCGCGCTGTCGGAGATGCTCGTCGCCTTGCGGCGCGATCTGCACGCCGACGCGCTCTTCCACGGTACGACGGAAGTGCGCCTGGACACCGGCGAGTTCGCGAGCGACGTCGCGCAATTCGAGCGGGCGCTCGACCGCCGTGAGCTCGCGGCGGCGATCGAGTTGTACGGCGGGCCCTTCTTGGATGGCTTCGCGCTGCCCGACGCGCCGGAATTCCAGCGGTGGGCGGAGCGGGAGCGGCTGCGACTGGAGCAGCGCTTCCGCGGCGCCCTCGAGGCGCTCGCGGCGGATGCGAAGGCGGCGGGCGCGCCGCTCGAAGCGGCGCAATGGTGGAGCCGGCTCGCCGAGATCGATCCGCTCAGCGCGCACGTCGCGATCGAGGTCATGTCGGCGCTGGCCGCGGGCGGCGATCAAGCGGGCGCGATCGCGCACGCGACGGCGCACGAGCGGCGTGTGCGCGAGGAATTCGGGGCGGCGCCCAACCGGGCGGTCCGCTCCTTCGCCGAGAAGCTGAAGGCCGACCCCACCTACGCGCCTCCCCCGCCGCCGCGCGCCTCGGCGCCGCTGCGACGCTCGACGGGACGCGTCATCGGCGCCCCGAGCGAGCGCGACAGTCTCGAGGACGCGGTGGTGACGTCCACCACGTCGCGCGAGCGCGGCGCGACGATCGCCGGCCGCTACCTCATCGAGCGCGAGCTGGGCCGCGGCGGGATGGCCACCGTCTTCCTCGCGCACGACTTGAAGCACGATCGCGACGTGGCGCTCAAGTTCATTCACGCCGAGCTCGCCGATGCGATCGGCACCGAGCGTTTCCAGAGCGAGATCGCCGTGCTCGCCAAGCTCCAGCATCCGCACATCCTGCCGCTCTACGATTCGGGCGAAGTGGAGGGCTCGCTGTTCTACGTGATGCCCTTCGTCGGCGGGGAGTCGCTGCGGGAGCGGCTGCTGCGCGAGCGGCAGCTGCCGGTACCCGATGCGCTGCGGCTGGCGCGCGAGGTGGCCGACGCGCTCGCCTACGCGCACGCACAGGGCGTGATCCACCGCGACGTGAAGCCGGAGAACATTCTGCTCGCGAACGGGCACGCGCTCGTGGCCGACTTCGGCATCGCGCGCGCGGTGAGCCGCGCCGCGGGGCGGCGAACCACCGAGGACGGCTTCGCCGTCGGCACGCCGGCCTACATGAGCCCGGAGCAGGCGAGCGGCGACCCGATCGATGGCCGGAGCGACGAGTACTCGCTCGCGTGCGTGCTCTTCGAGATGCTCGGCGGCGCGCCGCCCTTCGTCGGCACCTCGGGACGCTCGGTGCTGGCGCAGCGGTTCACCGAGGATGCACCGCCGGTGCAAACGGTGCGCGCGAACGTGCCGCCGGAGGTCGCGGCCGCGATCCAACGGGCGCTGCAGCGCGTGCCGGCCGACCGCTACCAGACGGTGCGCGAGTTCGGGAGCGCACTCGACGTGATGGACACGCTCGGGCGGCCGCGCGCGACGGGCGCGCGACGCGTGGCCGGGATCCTCACGCGGTGGAAGTGGGTGATCGGGGCGGCCGTCGCGGTCGCGATCGCCGCGGCCCTGTTCGCCTTCCGTCCGGCGCCGCTCGTCCCCGATCTGTACGTGGTGCTCCCCTTCCAGCATCGCGACGGCACGGCCCCCCCGTTGCTGAACGGCGACAATTGCGAGCGGTTGATCTACGAAGAGTTCGGCCGGTGGAGCGGCGTCAAACTGGTGGACGACATGCGGGCGCGGGAGGCGATGCGGCGCTACGGCGGCGGCGCGCTCACGCTCGACGAGGCACTGGCGACGGCGCGCAGCCTTCGCGCCGGCCGGCTGGTGTTCGGCGACGTCTGGGAGTTCGCGGACACCATTCGGATCCGCGGGGCTGTTTACGATGTCGCGAAGGGCCGTGAGGGGATCGAACAGGAGTTCACGATCCGGCTCGACGCCACGCTTCGCGGAACGCAAGAGAAGTTCAGCCAGCTCGCTGACCAGCTGCTCATCCCCCGGGTTGGCTCTCCCACCGCCGGCGAGGGGATGCAGGGCACCAAGAATATCGAGGCGCTCTCCGACTACGTCCGGGGCCACGAAGCGCTCGGGCGCTGGGCGCTGGATAGTGCCGAAGAGCTCTTCCGCATGGCGGTGGAGCATGACGCCGACTACGCATACGCCCTCTTTTGGCTGGCGCAGACGAGCGCCTGGCGCGGCGACAGCGCCAGTGCCGGCTGGGGTGCGATCGCCGAGCGCGCGGTGCGTGCGGCGGGGCGACTGTCCGCCCGCGACTCCGCGTTCGCGATGGCGCTTCGCGCGATGGCGGTCGGCTCGTATCCGGAAGCGTGTTCGCGGTACGACGCGCTCGTTCGGCGCGACTCGATGGACTTCCGAGCTTGGTTCGGCCTCAGCGAGTGTCTCGCGAACGACCGACTCGTGTTGCGCGATCCGGCGAGCCCCAGCGGGTGGCGTTTCCGCGCCAGTTATGGGCAGGCGATGAGGGCCCGCGCGCGCGCCCTCGAGGTCGTGCCCTCGTCCCATCGCTGGTTCGGCGGGCCCGCCTTTCGCCAGCTGCCGCAGTTCCTCTATACGAGCCCGAATCAGTTGCGCATGGGCGTCGATTCGGCCAACGCGCCCTTCGGCGCGTTCCCCGCCCTGCTCGGGGATACGCTCGTCTTCGTGCCGTACCCCTTCTCGAAGCTCACGAGCGGCGCGGTCGAGACTCCGCCCACGATGGCGGCGGCGATCGAGCGGGATCGCCAGCAGTTGCTGCGCATCGCGCGACGCTGGGCCGGCGCCTATCCCACGAGTGCCAGCGTCTACGAGACGCTCGGCCTCGCGCTCGAAGGGACTGGGCGATTGGTCGGTGGCGCTGATCCGGACCAATCCGCGCTCGCCGCGCTCGCGCACGCGCGCACGCTGGCGCGTGACTCCGGCGACGCCCGGCGGATCGCGATCACGCAGACGCGGCTCTTGGTAATTGCCGAGCGGTACGACGAGGCGCGGCACGTTGCCGATTCGCTGCTCTTGGCCGCGGCCGACCCATCGGCCGGCGGGGCGGACTCGCTGAAGGGACTCGCGGCGCTCACCGGGCGACTGCACCTCACCATCGAATTGTTGCGGCGCAGTGCGCCGCTCCTCCAGATCACGCAATCGGACGGCCGCGTCATCCGGCCCCCGGTTCCCGTGTCCGAGGCAGAGCGGGAGTTGATGGGCTACGTGTCGCTCGGCGCGCCGGTGGACAGCATGCGCGCCCTGACGCGGCGGGTGAAGGAGGCCGTGCGCACGTACGTGCCGGCACGCGACGCGGCTCGGGTCCGCGATGAAGTGCTGAGCTGGCCGCTGACATTCGCCTTCCCCGCGGACGCGCCTCTCTCCGTGACGCGCGCCGACGTGCCTGGCGATTGGATGTTGCCGATGCAGCGGGCGGCGCTCCGGTATGACTCGGCCGCGGTGCGCGCGCAACTGGCCGCGCTGCAAGCGGAGCGCCGGCTCGCCCAGCCCGGCGAGGTCTCCATCTATTGGGTGTATCTGGACGCCGGGCTCTATCTCGCCAGCGGCGACAGCGCCGGCGCCGTGCACTCGCTCGATGGCTCCCTCAACGCGATGCCCGCGCTCGGGCCGTACCTGTTGGAATACGTGCAAGAGTCCGGATTCCTCGTGCGCGCGATGGCGCTTCGCGCGACGCTGGCCGCGGCGGCGGGGGACACCGCCACCGCGCGCCACTGGGCGGGGGCCGTCGTCACCCTCTGGGAGCACGCGGACCCGGAGCTAGAGCCCACGGTGGCCGCGATGCGCGCGCTCGTTAAGCCCACCGTACGATGACATGATCGTAGGGCTCCGGCGTCGATACGCCGGAGACACTCTCTAATCGACGCGGAGGTCCGTATGTCCAGCAGTCCCGGTTCCCCCTGGCGGGTGAGCGCGATCACCGCCCTAGTCACCCTGTCACTCGTCGTTGTCGCCGCGGTCGCCCGCGGAGGCAAACTGGACATCATTTCCGGGTGTGGATTCCTGACGCGCTGCCCTCAACCCGAGGACGTGCTGCCACCTGCAGCCCGTGATGCCTGGGGCCGCTCCGAGCAGGCACTCCAGACGCTCGCGAAGAACATGCCGGTGCTCGCCGTGCCCAAGGCGGGCAGCGCTTTCGACCTCGGAGCGCTCAGCAAATTCACGGCGAGCGAGCGGCACGGCGCGGACGACCGCCGCTACCTCCCACGCGCGACGAACGGCCATGTCGCCCCTGATGGCCCCCTCGCACGCATCGTCCCGGTGAAGGGGATCGAGTACAAATCGGAGACGGACTTTCGGTCCTCCCCCTATCCGGTCGCGATCATTTACCTCGACAGTACGGTGGCGACGACCGCGTACCCCGAACTTGGGCTGATGGCGGGCACGAACTATTGGATCGTGCAGCACGCGGATAGCGGATGGGTCGGGTGGATCCAGCCCGCGACGCCAGGCACCCCCGCGCATTCGATCGCTTCGACGGCGCCTGCGAGCTACGATGCTACCGCGCCCGTGCTCGCCGCGCGCTTCGTGTGGGACGACTCGGTCCATGTTCTGTGGTCCAGGGTCAACGGCGTCTGCCGCATGGCCGCGATCGTATTCCCTCACTGATCTCCGGTTTCTGACGTCCGGCCCCGCCCTAACCCATAGGGCGGGGCCATTTTACATCCACCCTTGCGTTTTCGGTGTTTCTTCGGCATCATCTCCAACCCGCCAAGCACCGAGTCCCCGATGGCCAAAGTTCCCAGCCCCCAGTTGTTCCTGCCGAGCGCCGAGCGCCGAGCGCCGAGACCCGCGCTTCCCGTGCTCAGCACCCAGAACGACACCACCTACTACGACTCCCACGCCGCGAGCGTCCTCAACGACACGCGCATGACGGGAATGAGCTACTGGTCGGTGAATCCATACACCGGCTGCGCCTTCGGCTGCGCGTATTGCTACGCGCGCTACGCGCACCGCTACGTGATGGAGCGCGCGGTGACGGCGCGACGGCTGCCCGACGCGTCGGCCGCCGCGATCGCCGACCTTCCGCCCTGGCTCGCCTTCGAGCGGCACATCGTGGTGAAGCGCAACGCCCCCGACGCGCTCGCGCGCGCGCTGCGCCAGGGGAGCGCGCGGCACCTCGCGCTGCTCCGCGGCGAGATGATCCTCATCGGCACCGCCACCGATCCGTACCAGCCCGCGGAGCGCCGCTACGGCGTGACGCGTGGCCTCCTCGAGGTGCTGGTCACGCATCCGGGGCTCACCATCGGGATCATCACGAAGAGCCCGCTCATCACGCGCGACGCGGACCTGCTCGCGCGCATCGCGCGGCGGTCGTCGCTCTCGGT
>JAYUMO010000344.1:0-6757 GCA_043762555.1 Gemmatimonadaceae bacterium
GCAGCAGCTTCTCGTCCTCGGTGATCGCCGGGGTGATGTAGTCGCGGATCGAATCGTCGATGTGGCGCTGCGCCTCGGACATCTTCACCGCGCCGGAACGCCGTCCTTCCGACGTGCGCGACGGCGGAGTGCGCCCCGCCTTGAGGTGCCCCTCTTCCGTGCGCTCGCGCAGCGCGTCGCGGGATTCCTGCTCGGCGGCCGCGATCCGTGTCACGTCCGCCGCCTTCCCGGTGGCCGTGAACAGGGTGCTCGCGCGCCGCTTCTTCTTCGGCTTGTTTTTTGGGTTCCGCTCATCGTTGGCCATGGTGGCGCGAGAAGTTACCGCGCGCGCTTGCGCGCCGCGAGCGGCGGGATCGAGAACGCCGCCCAGATCGCTTCCAGCGCGACGAATCCGATGCGCCGGTCGTGCACCGCCACCCAGAGCAGCAACACCGACCCCGCGAGGTTGAGCGCGTTGAACCAGGCGCCGCGGCGGTCGAGCCGCTCCAGCTGCAGACCGCCGAAGGCGATGAGCACCAGGATCGCGCCGGCGAGCGAAACGAGTTGATAGAGCACCGTGCACCCGCAAGATTGAGGTGTGCCGAACGCCGCCTGGACCCGCCTGTTGCTCACGCTCGCCCTGCGCGCGCTCCGCCGGCCGCGCATCGCGCTCGACCTCGCGCGCGTCGGGTGGCGCTTCCGCCGCCGCGGCTGGTGGCACCGCCCGCCCTGGCTCCCCCTCCCCGCCCGCGACTACGTGCGGTGGCGACTGTACACCGCGTACGGCGACGCCGACATCGTCCCCCCGGCCGAGGATCTCATCCGCTACGCACGCTGGGCCGCCCGCACGCCGTGACCCCGCTCGAGCCGCGGATCAAGGCGCAGGCCTACGGCCTCGGCTTCGATCTCTGCGGCATCGCATCGCTCGGACCCGCGCCCACCGCCGATCACTTCGACCGCTGGCTCGCGCGTGGCTTCGCCGGGGAGATGTACTATCTGAAGCGGTGGGCCGACAGGCGACGGGACACGCGCCGCCCGGCCCGCGGCATGCGCACCGCCGTCGTCGTCGCGCTCGACTACGGCGGCAGGCAGCCCGGCGGCCCGATCGCGCGCTACGCCCGCGGCCGCGACTACCACGCCGTGATGCGCGACAAGCTCCGCGACCTGCGCCACTTCATCACGCGCGCCGCCGCCCGGCCGGTGAAGATGCGCGCGTACGCCGACACCGCGCCGATCCT
Organism: Gemmatimonadaceae bacterium; assembly: GCA_043762555.1. Taxonomy (GTDB): domain Bacteria; phylum Gemmatimonadota; class Gemmatimonadetes; order Gemmatimonadales; family Gemmatimonadaceae; genus DATKOH01. The sequence goes on from JAYUMO010000344.1 coordinate 1,218, forward strand.
CGAGCGCGACCTCGCGCATCAGGCCGGCCTCGGATGGTTCGGCAAGAACACGATGCTCCTCCACCCCAAGCTCGGCAGCTTCTTCCTGCTCGGCACCGTGCTCACCGACCTCCCGCTCTCGCCCGACGCGCCCTTCGCGAGCGAGCATTGCGGCACGTGCACCCGGTGCCTGGACGCCTGCCCCACCCGCGCCTTTCCGGAGCCGCACGTGCTCGACGCCACCAAGTGCATCTCGTATCTCACGATCGAGCAGCGCGGTGCCATTCCCGAGCCGCTGCGCGCGGCGGTGGGGGAGCGCATCTTCGGCTGCGATGTCTGCCAAGAGGTCTGCCCGTGGAACGAGCGATTCGCGCGCGACCCCGCCGACGCCGCGCTCGCGCCGCGGGCCGACAACCTGGCGCCGCCGCTGGCCGCGCTGCTCGCGCTCGACGACGCCGCATTCTCGGCCCGGTTCGGCGATAGCGCCGTCGCGCGGGCGGCGCGGCGTGGATTGGCGCGCAACGTCGCCGTGGCGCTCGGCAATCGCGGCGACGCTCGGGACCGTGCGGCGCTCGAGGGCGCGGCGCGATCCGACGCCGAACCGATGGTGCGCGAGCACGCCCGGTGGGCGCTCCGCCGGCTGCCGCCCCGCGCATGACCTTGGACGGGCGTCGCTCGTCCTCAGACATGGCGGGGCACGGCCCGACCCGTCGCCCCCGCTGACCCGCGTCTCCCATCCGCCCGCGAATCGTGAAGCGATCGAAACGTCCGCCGCCCCCCGAGCCGCCGAAGCCGAAGGTGAGGGCCCGCGAGATCTTCGCGATCCTCTTGCTCCTTCCCGTCTTCGGCTTCGTCGCGTGGCAGGTGGTGGACCAGAAGCTCGACGCCGATCAGGAGCGTGCGGCGGCCGTGATGGCCGCGGCGCCGATCGAGGATCTCCCGCCGGCGGAGCCCGCGGCGCGAGGGACGGTCGCCGCGGCTCCCGACGCCGCGCCGGCGCCGCCGCCCCCTGTGTTTTCAGCCGGGAGCGCGGAGCCCCGGAGCGCGGACCCGGCGGCGCGCGATGTCGCAGACATCCGCCACCGGCTCACGCTCGGCGAGCGCGGCACCTACATCGGGGAGATCCTCCTCGTGCGGGATTCGGGCCTCGCCCGCTGGCCGGAGCGCGTCGTCAATCCGCTCCGCGTTTGGGTCGCCAGCGGCCGGGCGCTCGACGGCTGGAACCCGCGCTATCCCGACCAAGTGCGGCAGGCGTTCGAGACCTGGTCGCTCGCCGGCGTCCCCGTGAAGTTCACCTTCGCGCGCGACTCCGCCGATGCCGACGTGATCGTGCAGTGGGTGGATCGCTTCGAATCGCCGATCACCGGCCGCACGCTCTGGTCGCGCGACCGGAACTGGTGGATCGTGAGCGGGAGCCTGACGCTCGCGCTGCACCACACGGGCGGGGAGCTGTTGGACGAGCGGGCGATCCACGCGATCGCCCTCCACGAGGTGGGGCACTTGCTCGGCCTCGATCACTGCGCGGACTCGTCGAACATCATGACCGCGCGCGTGCGCGTGCATGACCTCACCAATCAGGACCGGGCGACGATCCGGCTGCTCTACTCGCTGCCGCCGGGCTCGATCAAGTAACGAGCGGCGTCACCACTTCAGCGTCAGGGTCTGCGTCTTGCGCTGGCGCGTGATCTCGAGCGTCATCGACCCGCCGCGCGTGTTCTCCACCGCCCTTGAGAACTGCATCGGGGTCGTCACCACCTTCCCGTTCGCGCGCGTGATCACGTCGCCGCCTTTGAGCCCCGCGCGCGCCGCGGGGGTGCCCGAGAAGACACGGAGCACCAGCACTCCCGAGTCAACGCCGAAGTACGCCTTGAGCTCATCGAACTTCTGGAGCTGAGCGCCGGCCACCGTCGCGTTGCCGTAGGTCACGTACATGCTGAACCCGCCGCCGGGCGGCTCGATGTCGATCATCGCGGGCGGCGCCATCGGCGTCTTCCACGAGCCATCGGGCGGCAGCGGCGCCTCGGGCGGCTCGGGGGCCGATGGAGCGTTGGGCGCCTTCGGGGCCTTCGGCGCCTTCGGGGCCTTCGGGGCCTTCGGGGCCTTCGGCGACAGTCCCGGCATCGGCGTCCACTCCGACGGCCGCTTCTCCACGATCACCACCGGCTCGATCGTCGCGCGCCCGCGCTTGAGCTTGAAGGCGAGCCGGTTCCCCGGGGTCAGGAGCTCCTTGAACGGCGGAGTGCCCTGGAGGACATCCTTGCCGTCGATGGCCATCAGCACGTCGCCGGACTCCACACCCGCCTTCTCGGCCGGCGAATCCGGCTCCACCGACTCGATCACCGGATATTCCGAGAAGCGCATCACCGCCTTGCCGTTCAGCGACTTGACCTCGTAGCTGCCGGAGTAGGTGATGCCCAGCCAGCCGGTGGGGCGCTGGTAGAGGGAGCGCGCCATCTCGTCGGCCTGATGTTGCATGCGGTCGATCTTCACGCGCATCATCGCGTTGATCGTCTCCCGGTACGCCTTGCGGGCCGCGCCGTAGTCGTGCACCGCTCGCTCGTAGGCCGCGTGGGACGCCGAGTCGTCCTTCTCCCGCATAGCGTCGTACGCTCCGACGGCGGCTTCATAGCGCCGCTCCACCTCGGCGCGCTGTTCCTCCGCCTGTGCGTTGAGCGCGTCGGCGTCGTCGCAGTTCGGGCAGGCGCGCGGTGTGGGGTTCGGTGCCGGCGTCGGCTCCCGCTGCGCGGTCGCCGGTCGCGCCACGACCGCGAAAGCGAGGAGCAGGAAAAAGACGGGGAGCGCGAGACGCCGCAGGCTCATACTTAGTAGCTCGCGAGCCGGACACCGGCCGGCAGCGTGTTCCCCAATTGCTGGAGCGTCGCGCTCCGCGCCGCGCGCGCCGACGCGAGGTACTGGTTGAGCACGGGGTCCTGGGGCGAGCGGTTGACCGCTTTCAGCGCCGCGTCCGATACCTTGTCGAGCGCCGCGAGCCGCGTACGGAAGCGGTCGAGGTCGCCGCCGCCGTTCGAGCTATCGTGCGACGCGATGAACGCCGCCGCGATCCGGTAGTCGTTCTCGGCGCGCTCCATCACCTTCAGCGCCTGGGTGAGCGACGAGATTGGCGTCCCATCCGCGGTCACGGAGGCGCGATCCGACACGAGCGACGCGGTGCCGTTCGTGGACCCGCCGTCGGTGGACCCGCCGTCGGTGGACGCGGCCACTTCGAAGCGCCCGCCCGGCGCGGTGACGCGCCCGGTCAGCACGCCGCCCACCGCGATCGCGATCACGGCCGCGACGCGCATCCACGGGGCGAACCGCACGCGGCGCGCGCCGCCCGCATCGGTGGCGTCGGCGCCGTTCAGCAGCCCCGCCGCGCGGAGCGCCGGGGCGAGCGTCGCCCACGACGTGAGGGGCGCGTCGAGCACCGCCGCCGCCGTGCGGGCGCCCTCGGCGCGCAGCGCGCGGTAGGCCTCCACCTCGCGCGCGCAAACGGCGCATTCACGCAGGTGCTCCGCGTCGCGCGCGGTCGGTTGCTCGTCGGCCAGTGCGGCCAGGGTCTCAGCGTCCAGGTGCAGCATGTCGGTAGCCCAGTGCCGGCGTCGGGTCATCCATCAGGTGCGCGAGGAGCCGGCGAAGCTTCGCGCGTGCCTTGAACAGTTGTGATTTCGACGCGCCGGCGGTGATGCCCAGCTGCGCCGCGATATCCTCGTGCGTGTAGCCCTCCACATCGTGCAGCGTCCACACCATGCGGGCGCCCGGCGGCAGATGCGCCGCCGCCTGCTCGATCGATTCGGCCAGGAACCCGCGGTCGTGATCGTCCGTCACGCTCGCGCTGTCCTCTTCGATCGCCACCTCCACCTTGCCGAGCCGCCGCACCTTCCGCAGGGCGTTCAGCGTGCGGTTGACGGCGATCCGGTGCGCCCACGTCCCGAACTGGGATTCCCCGCGGAAGGTGGGCAGCGCGCGGAAGATCTGGATCCACACGTCCTGCGCGATGTCCGCCGCCAGGTCCCGGTCCTGCGCGAACCGCAACACCACGGCATCGATGTGCGGCGCGTACTGCGACCACAGCTGCCGCAGCGCCCGCTCGTCGCCGTTGATGGCGCGTCGGATGGTTATGGAGTCCGATTCCATGGAGCCGACTATTTGGTCACGAAGTTCTGCGAGATGGTTGCTACGGGATCAACGGCAGTCCGTAGTCCGTAGTCCATAGTCCATAGGGAGAAAGTAGGCGCTAGTCAACTCGCTACTTTCTCCCTATGGACTATGGACTATGGACTACGGACTACGGACTACGGACTGCTTCGTTTCCTCGTGACGCCCGCCCCGCGCTCCGAGTCTTGTCTACAGTGGTCACCCAACTATAGTACTTCATCATGCCCCTGATCCCCCTCCTCGCGCACCTCATCATCGGCACGACGCCGACCACCGGACTGCCCGTCAAGACACCGGCGGCGGTCGGGATGTCGGCGAAACGGCTGGAGTCGATCGACCGGATCGTCGCGCGCGGCGTCCGCGTGGGCGGCTATCCGGGCGCGGCGGTCGTCGTCGGGCGACGCGGGGCGATGGTCTGGCAGAAGGGATTCGGGCGCGTCTCCTACGGCTCGCACGGCGCGGCCGTGAATCCGGTGGAGACGATCTACGATCTCGCTTCGCTCACCAAGGTGGTCGGCACGACCACCGCCGTGATGCTCCTCTTCGATGAAGGTCGCATCGACCTCGACTCGCCAGTGCGCGAATACCTCCCCGAGTTCACCGGGGGCGACAAGGATCTGGTCACCGTCCGCGAGCTCCTCGAGCACCGCTCGGGACTCCCCGCCGACAAGGAGATCTGGCGATCGGCGCGCACGCCCGTGGAAGCGCGCGGCGCGGTGCTCGACGTCCCGCTCGTTTGCCAACCGGGCGACTGCTACATCTACTCCGACCTCGGCGCGATCGTGCTCGGTTTCATCGTCGAGCGGGTCACCGGCCTGGGCCTCGACCAGTATCTGCACGAGCGCGTCTTCGGCCCGCTCGGGATGACGCGCACCTTCTTCCGCCCGGCCGACTCGCTGCGCAAGCGCGTGGCGCCCACCGCGCGCACCGCGGACGGCGCTCAGATGGTGCGCGGCATCGTCCACGACGGGAATGCGTGGGCGCTCGGCGGCGTCGCGGGACACGCCGGATTGTTCAGCACCGCCGGCGACCTCGCGATCTTCGCGCAGATGCTCCTCAACGGCGGGGTGTACGACGGCGTCCGCATCGTCAGCGATTCCACCGTGCGCCTCTTCACGACGCGCGCGGCCGGCAGTCGCGCGCTCGGCTGGGCGATGGCCGACGGCCAGTGGGGGTCGGGTCGCTATCTCAGCGACGGCTCCTTCGGGCACGTCGGCTTCACCGGAACGTCGATGTGGATCGATCCGGGGCGCGAGCTCTTCGTGATCCTGCTGACGAACCGCGTGTACAAGCCGCGCGTGCGTGGGAGCTCGAAGGCGATCGCCGACATCCGCGCCGACCTCGCCGACGCGGCCGCGGTGGCGGTGACCGACGACCCCGAACAGATGCTCGCGATGCCGAGCTCC
>JAYUMO010000345.1:0-3141 GCA_043762555.1 Gemmatimonadaceae bacterium
GTTGATCCGCGTCATCCGCGGCCCGCTCTTGTTGACCTTTTCTGTTATATTACGTGTGCTCCAGGTCCCGGAGGGCGCCAGCTCGTCAACCCCGCCAGGACCGAGAGGTAGCAACGGTACGCGTTGCGAACGTCGCTTCGGACGGCCTGGAGCACTGCGCGAGGATCCGAGCGCCGCAAGTGGCGGCGGCGACCCCGCGCGACTGCGTCGACAACCAGAGCCTGGCGCCGCGCGCGCCGGGCTCTAGTTTTTTTCGTGGTGCATTGGAGCTCCCCGTTCGCGACACCCGCCACCCACCGCCGTGTACCTCTCGCTCGCCCGCAAGTATCGCCCGCGCCGCTTCGCCGACGTCGCCGTCCAGCAGCACGTCGCGAACACGCTCCGGGGCGCGATCGCGCGCAACCGGGTGGCGCACGGCTATCTGCTCTGCGGACCGCGCGGGGTGGGGAAGACGACGCTCGCCCGCGTGCTCGCGATGGCGCTGAACTGCGAGCGGCGCGGCGACGATGGCGAGCCGTGCGGAGCGTGCGTCTCCTGCACCCGGATCTGGAGCGGCTCCACATCGCTCGACGTCGTCGAGATCGACGCCGCCTCCAACCGCGGCGTGGACGACGCGCGCGACCTGCGCGAGCGCGCGATGTACGCCCCGAACACCGACACGAGCTACAAAGTGTACATCGTGGACGAGGCGCACATGCTGACGCGCGAAGCGTGGAACGCGCTCCTCAAGATCCTCGAGGAGCCGCCGCCGCGGGTCGTCTTCGTCTTCGCCACCACCGAGCCGCAGAAGATCGCGCAGCTCGCCGCGCCCGTCCTGAGCCGGCTGCAGCGCTTCGATTTCAAGCGCATCGGCCCCGCCGACGTGCGCGCCCGGCTCGCCGAGGTCCTCGCGCAGGAAAAGGTGGCGGCCGAGCCCGAGGCGCTCACCATGCTCGCCCGCGCCGCCGACGGCTCGATGCGCGACGCGCTCTCCCTCGTCGATCAGGCGCTCTCGCTTGGCGACGGTTCTCTCACCGCCGCGCGCGTGCGCGAGGCGCTCGGCCTCATCGCCGAAGATGAGTATCTCGCGCTCCTCGACATCATCCTCGAGCGGCGCGCCGCCGACGTCTTCCCCGCGGTCGCGCGCCTCGTCGACGCGGGCGTCGATCTCGCCGGCGTCCTCACGGGGTTTGCGGAAGTGCTCCGTGCGCTCTTGACGGTGCAGCTTGGAGGTCGGGTTCCTGATGTCTCGGAGGGGATGACGGCGAGTCTCGGCACTCGGCGCTCGGCACTCGGCACCGGCGATCTGCTGCGCATGTTGACGGCGATCACCGAGCTGGAGCCGAGATTCCGTCGCAGTGGGCAGCAGCAGATCCTCCTCGAGATGCTCCTGGTGCGATTCGCGCTGCTCGATCACACCGTAGGGATCGAGGAGATCTTGATTGCGATCGGGAGTCCAACGGGTGGGGGCGGTGAGGCGGGTGGCGGTGGGCGAGCGACGGGGTCCGGTGAAAGAACTGCGGCGTCGGCGAAGACGCCCTCGCCTCCGAAACGGACGGCGTCGCCGACACCGGCATCCCAGCCCGCCGCGCCGCCGGTGCCGTCGAGTCCCGAGTCCCGAGTCCCGAGCCCCGAGCCGTACCCCCCGAGTCCCCAGTCCCGAGTCCCAAGTCCCGAGCTAAACGTGAATTCATTGGTGGACGAATGGGACCGCATCGTCGCGCGCGTGCACGAGGATGGCCGGGCAATGCTCGCCGCCGCCCTCGGCCACGCGACGCCCGTGGGCGTGACCGCGAAAGGCGACATCACCCTCGAGCTCCAGCCCGCCGTCTCGATCTACGAGCAGCCGATCGCCAGCGGCGCCGCGGACGTCCTCACCGCCGTGCGCACGATCTTTCCGACTGCCGCCCGTCTCACCGTGCGTGTCGCCATCACCGGCACCGTGGATGTCGCACCGAAGCGGATCACCGAGGCCGCCGTGAAAGCCGAACGCCTCGCGTCGCTGCGCAAGAAGGATCCGGTCCTCGACGCCGCCGTCGAGAGCCTCGACCTCGAGCTCCTCGATTGATCGCTCGCTGTTGCCTTCGGACTACGGACCATGGACTACGGACCGCGCGCTGTTGATTGTTGACCTTTGACTTCCCCTCTTCGCCAACCCCATGCCCGACTTCACGAAAATGCTTCAGCAAGCCCAGCAGGTTCAGGGGCGCTTGCAGCAGATGCAGGAAGAGCTCGAGAAACTCGTCATCACCGCGTCGAGCGGCGGCGGGATGGTCACCGTCACCGCCGACGGGAAGGGGCAGGTGCGCGCGATCAAGATCGACCCGTCGGTGGCGGGCGCGGCGGACGTGGAGATGCTGGAGGACCTCGTCCTGGCGGCCGTCACCGAGGCGCAGCGTAAGGCGACGGCGGCGGCGCAGGAGGAGATGCAGAAGGCTACCGGCGGTCTGTCGCTCCCCTTCAAGCTCCCCCTCTGAGCGCCGATGTCGGCGATCGATGATCTGGCCGCCGAGCTCGCCAAGCTCCCGGGGATCGGCCGCAAGACGGCGCTTCGGCTCACCTACCACCTGCTGAAGCAGCCGCCGGAGCAGAGCCGCCGCCTCGCGGGCGTGCTCGGCGCGCTCGTGGAGCGCGTGCGCCGCTGCTCCGTCTGCTCGAACCTCACCGAGGAGGATCCGTGCGCGATCTGCGCCGACGCGCGGCGCGATCAGGGGTTGCTCTGCGTGGTCGAGGAGTCGGCGGACATCGGCGCGATCGAGCGCGCGGGCGAGTTCCGCGGCGTGTATCACGTGCTGGGCGGGCGACTGAGCCCACTCGACGGCGTCGGGCCGGAAGACCTCACAGTGCCGCAGCTGCTCGGACGCGTGGCGTCGGGCGCGGTGCGGGAAGTGATCGTCGCCACGAACCCGAGCCTCGAAGGGGAGGCGACGGCGCTTTATCTCCAGCGGCAACTCGGCGGCCAGGTGCCGCTCGTCTCGCGCATCGCGCGCGGATTGCCGGTGGGCGGCGATCTGGAATACGCCGATGGCGTGACGATCGCGCAGGCGCTCAGCGCGCGGCGGGCCATGTGATGCGCCGCACGGTTCGGGCGGCGGTCGGCGGCCTCCTCGGTGGCTTTGTGGTGGGCTTGGTCGTCTGGAGTCAGCAAGTGCATCGAGCCCG
>JAYUMO010000346.1:0-5040 GCA_043762555.1 Gemmatimonadaceae bacterium
CGGTGCGGAACTGGTACTCGGGGCCGAACTGGTCGAGCGCGAGCGCGCTCGTGAAGAGCTTCATGTTCGACGCGGGCTGCAGCGCGCTGTCGGCGTTCATTGCGAACAGCGTGTCGCCGCGCGAGAGGGAGACGACCATCACGCCCCAGCGGCCGCCGCGCGAGCGGTCGAGCAACGCGCCGATGTCGCTCGTGAGCGCGGAGTCGCTCGTGGGCGAGCGGTAGTGCAGCACGCGCGACCCGCGCCGCCTGCTCTTGTGGCGCGTGGTGCGGCCGGTGGAGCCGCCGCCGGTCGCCTTCGACGAGCGCACGGTCGGGACGCCGCCGGTCGCGCTCACGCTCGCGGGGGCCACGAGGGTGGCGGCCGCGAGGGCGCTGAGGAGCGTACGAATGACCGTGCGGGGTGGGCGCATGAAGGGCGTGCGGAAGGTGACGGTTCTACAAGGGGTTACGAGCGGACGGGCAGTACGTCACGCGGGAAGATGGCGGGCCGAGCGGCGTGGGGCCATTCGGGGGGTGTTCGGGGTCAACTGCCGGTCTCGGCCTCGGTCTCGGCCTCGGCAGAAAGTAGGAGCTAGAGCTTCACGATGATGTTCCGGCGCTGCAGCAACCACAGGATCGCCAGCCACAACGCCACATATGACAGGGCGAACAGCAATGAGGCGTCGCGGGGGTCGAGCCAGGGGGCGTACACGTTGTCGAAGATCGCGGTCTGGAGGGGGACGAGGCCCGACGCGGTCGGGACTTTGAGCAGCGTGTACAAGAGGCGGGCGACGAAACCGGAGCCGACGAAGGCGACGATGGGGTTCACGCCGTAGATCACCCACGGTTTGGTCCACCAGGTGATTCCTTGCACGTCAATGAGCCACATGCAGGTGGCCAGCGTCACGGCGGCCATGCCGCCGGTGAAGAGGACGTAGGAACTGGTCCAGATGTTCTTGGCGATCGGGAAGGACCAGTGCCACATCAGGCCCGCCATCATGGCGAGAGCGCCGGCGGCGAAGAGAGCGTTCAAGCGCTCGTGAAGGGGGCGCTCGGTGAGCAGCCAGCGGCCGGTGAGTACGCCGAGCATCGTCGTGCCGATCGCGGGAAGGGTCGAGAGGATCCCCTCGGGATCCCACGTCTTCGAGCCGACCCACATGTGGTTCGTCCCGATGATCGTGCGGTCGAGCCACGCGGCGAGCGAGCCGTCAGGGACGCCAAGCGTGAGCGCGCCGGGGCCGTAGCCGCCGGGGACGGGGAGCACGGTCATCGCGAACCAGTAGCCGAGCAGCAGCGCCGTGAGGATTGCGACCTGCTGCTTCACGGACGTGCGCAGCGTGAGCAGCGCGCCGACGGTGTAACAAAGCGCGATGCGCTGGAGCACGCCGGTCACGCGCCAATGCTCAATGTCGAGATGCGGCGTGCGCGAATCGAAGACGAGGCCGCCGGGGAGCGTGAGGTAGAACTGGTGATAGGGGAAACCGGTCATGAGGAGGCCGACGAGGAGGATCAGTCCGCCGCGGCGGAGGATCTGCTTGAGGAGCGCGGCGTCGCGGTCGCCGCGTGCGCGGCGCGCGGCCATCGAGAGCTGCGTGGTGATACCGACGATGAACAGAAAGAACGGAAAGATGAGATCGGTGGGCGTCCAGCCAAACCACTCGGCGTGCTCGAGCGGCGGATAGATCGCGGCCCAGCTGCCGGGGTCGTTGACGAGGAGCATTCCGGCGACGGTGAGGCCGCGGAAGACGTCGAGGGCTTGGAGACGGGTGGTGGGCATGGTGAACAGATAGTCCGGAGTCCGGAGTCCGGAGTCAATAGGGAGCGGGTAGCGAATGGGGGCTAGGCAGCGCGTCGCGGGCGTGACATGATAGGGGCGGACAGACTGCCGGAGTGGAGCCATGGCCAGGGTGCAGACGGTATCGCGCGAAGGAATTGTCGCGGGCGGGATCGGGGCGCTGGCGGTGGCGGTCTGGTTCCTGATCGTGGACGTGATCGCGGGGCGGCCGTTCTTCACGCCGAGCATGCTCGGCGCGGGGCTCGCGAGCATCCTCGGCGGGCCGGCGATGGGCGCGTTCGCGAATGTCGTGGTGTACACGGTGTTCCACTTCGCGGCCTTCTTCGCGCTGGGGATACTCCTCGCGTGGGTGGTGCACCGCGCGGAGACGGAACCGAGCGTGCTGGTGATCTTCCTGCTGCTCTTCATCATCTTCGAGCTCGGCTTCTACGGGATCGCGGCGATATTGGCGCATACGCGCATGAGGTCACTCGCGTGGTACCAGATCGCGGCGGGGAACGTGCTCGCCGCGGTGAGCATGGGATGGTATCTGTGGAAGGCGCATCCGGCGTTGCGGGCGGAGCTGGTGAATGCGATAGAGGGGGAGGGGTAAGGGAACTTCGGTCAACTGCAGTCCGTAGTCCGTAGTCCATAGTCCGTAGGGAGACAGTGGGCAATGGGAATTACGGGCGCGCTCTACTCCCCACTCTCTTCCTGTGGACTACGGACCATGGACTACGGACTGCTCCTGCAGTTAGAGACCGCTCCCGGCCTGGGCATCATCTCCACCATGATCACCCCCGCCCTTCTGATTCTGGCGGCGGGGAATCTTGTCGCGTCAACATTCAGCCGGCTGGTGCGGATCGGCGATCGCGCGCGGCAGGTGATCGTCAAGCTGGATGATGCGCGCGCGGCGCGGAAGGCGGCCGACATCGCCTTGTATGCGTCGCTCCTGGAGGAGTATCGGGAGCGGTCGTTGCTCGTGGAGCGCGCGCTGTCGGCGTTTTATCTTGCGATCGGCTTGCTGGTGACGGCGAGTTTGGCGATCGCGTTGGACCGCGTGCTCGGCGATCGGATTCCCTGGGTGCCGGTGCTGCTCACCGTGGCGGGGGCGGTGGTGCTGCTGGTCGGAACGCTCAGCCTATTCCGCGAGACCCGGATCTCGTCGGGGGCGATTCGCCGAGAGATAGACCTACATGAGAAGAGCAGTCCGTAGTCCATAGTCCGTAGACTGCAGGGAGACAGTGAGCGTGGGAACGGCCGGTCGTGCCGGTTCCTACAATCTCCCTATGGACTTCGGACTCCGGACTATGGACTTGTCGTCAATTCCATTACCCACACATCGCTTTCCCACGCGCCGAGGGTGAAGAAGATGCGGTGGTCATCGGTGCTGATGAACGCCCTGGCAAGGCGATGGGTCGGGTCGTCGACTAGCACCACGCGTGGCGCTCCGCCCGTGACGGGGAGCCGGAGCACCGAACCCCTGGCCGGTGTGAGCACCCCCGCGTACAGCGCGGTCCCGCCATTTGACCACGCCACGTAGGCCGGTTCACCGCCGACCGCAACGCTGTCGGCGACTAGCCGCGGCGGCCCGCCATCGGCCGGGACCGTCCAGATAGTCCCGCCGCTGACAAACGCGATTCGTTTCCCGTGGGGCGACCACGCGATATTCCGTGCAACCCCGCCGGGGCTGATCTCCGCGAGCGCGCGTGGCGCGAGCCAGCGATCGTCCGCGCCGTAGGTCACAACATAGACTCGAATCGAATCTGCCGAGATACCAAGGAAGGCGATCGCCTGTCCACTGGGCGACCAGGCCGGATCGTAGTCCTCCCGCGGGCCGCTCGTTACTTGGACCTCCCCGCTCCCTTCGGCGCTCACCGTGTAAATATCACGACTTCGTTGGCGAGTAGAGTGGAATGCGATCCGCCGGTCATCGGGCGACCAGCTTGGGCCAAAATCGTTCGCCGGATCGGTGGTGAGCCGCGTGGATTCCGCGCCGTCAAGGCGCATCTTATAGATGTCGAAGTTGCCGCCTCGGTTGGAATCATAGGCGAGCCACTTCCCATCGTGGGAGAGAGCCACGTTCTCGATGCGCTCCTTCTCATTCGTGATCCGCTGGGCGGACGACGTGTGCGCGACCGCCCCACTGGTCACGCGAGCCATCCAGATATTGGTTCCATTCTGCACCACGTCATACGCCATTCGCTTGCCGTCGGCGGAAAGTGTGATCGTAAAGGCGTTCAGCGTTGTGGTGATCCGAAAGGGCGCGGCACTCGCCCGGCCGTCGGACCGCACCGGCTGCTCGTAGACGTCCAGTGATCCACCGACGTTGGAGAGGTAGAGTATGCTGTGACCGTCGGGCGCCCAGGTCGGGCTCACGTTCACGTGGATCGAGTCGGAGATGAGCTGGCTCGCGCCTCCGACTACGGGAACGGTCCAGACGGAGCTGGTGGAAAAATTGTCGAGCCGAAGGCGCTGGCCCTCCGCGTACGCCAGGCGGTCGCCGCGCGGGGACCACGATGGCGAGTGGAGAAATGTGCCCCGCACGACGATGCGCGCGGGGCCTCCGTCCACCGCGCGGACCCAAATGCCGCCCCGATCTCCGTACGCGATCTGCTTGCCGTCGGGCGACCAAGCAGGGGTCAAAACCGGGCCGTTCGCCGATTCGATCAGTCGCGCGGGTGACCCGCCGAGCGCCGGCACGACAAACGCCGCGTCGTTGGCCGTGAACGCGATGCGCGATTGGTCCGGCGACCAGCGTGGCCAGCGGTGGTCGCCGTCGAGCTCCTGGGTGAGGAGCACGGGACGCCCGCCGGAGATCTGGCGCACGAAAATTCGGAACCCCGCCGGCGTTTGTGCGGCGTACGCCACAAGCTTGCCGTCCGGCGAGAGCGCGGGCTCCATCTCGAGCGCGGCGGTGACGGCGATCGGGGTCGTGCTGCCCGGCCGAAAGGGCTTGAATGACGTCGAGTGCGCCCACGCGAGGTAGACGAGGGCGGCGACGGCGAGCGCTCCGGCCGCGACGCCGATGCGGAGCGCTCGCCGCGAAGTGACCGCGCGCATGCGCGCGCCGGTGGGCATCGTGCCGCCGCTTGGCGTACCGATCGCATCGAGCGCGGCGATCAGTTCGTCGGCCGTCTGCGGGCGGTCGCCGGCGCGCTTCTCAAGGCACTTCATCACGAGTGCGGCGAGCGGCGGCGGAAGATTCGGGCGTCGCTTGAGCACCGACTCGGGCGTCTCGGTGACGTGGGCGGCGAGGAGCTGCTGCGGGGGCCGGCCGGCGAA
>JAYUMO010000347.1:0-13539 GCA_043762555.1 Gemmatimonadaceae bacterium
CGCGTCGCTCACCGCTTCTCCTTGACGTAGATGAGCTGCGCCATCTTGTTCGGTCGGTGCAGCTCATCGAACAGCGCGTCCACCTCGGCGATCGACATCGGCGTCACCTGGTCGTCCAGCACGCGATACGCGCGCGTGAAGTGCGCCGCGAGAATGGTCATGTAGCCGGCGCGGGTGGTGCCCGAGCGCAGAATGCCGTAGGGCCAGAACTCGGTGACCACCGGCATCCCCGCCTCGAGCGTCGCGCCCGCGCCTTCGAGGCACTTTCCCTCGTGTCCTTGAATGTCCATCCAGATCAATCGCACGTCCTTGGCCGCGACGCCGGCCTGCGCGAGAGCGTGGTCGAGGGTGTCCACCTTCACTCGGATCTCCGGCCGCTGATCCTCCCGGTACGCGCCACCGCCGGCCGACGGCGTGCCAGGGGCGCGGAGGCGGTTGTCGCCGGTGTTCTTCTCCGACAGCTCGAGCGCGAGCTCGCCCGGCCGGGAAGACAAAGCGACGCCGATGGTGGCGACGCGCGACCCCAGGCCGTTCTGCTCCATGTTCGTTCGCAGCAGCAGCACGTTCGCGGGCGTGGGCTCGATGCATACCGCGCGCCCGAACCAGCCCCGCGTGAGGACGGCGCTCGTGATCATCCCGATATTCGCGCCGATGTCCACGAGCACGCCCCGCGCGTCGCGCGCGATCCAGCCCCCGCGCTCCAGCGCGCCGATCGCGTTCGTGATCGCCTCCCGCTCGTACGCCCGGTCAACGAAGAGCGCCTTGCCGATGAACCAGTCGCGACTGTGGAAGGAGAGGCGTCCGTTCCAGGAATCCACCGTGACCTCCCGGGGCGGGCCGTGATAGATCCGGAGCCAGCGCAGCTTCCTCGCGATGCGACCGGGATCGCGGAAGTACTTGGCGAGCGATCTCATGGCGGCGGCCCGAACGCCAGCCGACCGACGTCCACCTCATCAAACGCCATTCCGTGTCGGCGGTGCCACTTCCGAGCCGAGCGGGCGAGGCGCCGCAAATTGGCGATCGCCACGCGGATGGCGCCTGGCTCATCGAACCAGACGCGGTCGACGTCGAGTACGAACGCTTCGAGTACGCCGTTGGCGTCGCGAGCGAGCAGGATGTTCTTGAGGTTCAGGTCGGGGTGACGCGCGCCCGCCGCGGTGAGCTGTGCGAGCAGGCGCGCCGCCGCATCGAGGGCGACGTTCTTCGCCTCCGCGTCCGCGTCGAGGAGCGCGGCGGCGAGATCGCGCGACGGGGCGATCTCCCGCGTCACCACGTCGGCGCGCCGCCGGAGCGCGCCGGCCGGGTAGGTGGCGTACGCCACGAGTTCCGGCGTGGGCACGCCGCGGCGTGCGAGGGTGAGCGAGGTGGCCAGTTCGGCCGGGGCGCGCGTGCGACCGAGGAAGCGGTCGCCGGTGAGTGGCGCGAGCAACCCGCCGTGACGCGATCGGCGCACCACCACGCGGGCCGCGTCATCAGGCAGCGGCACCGCATACGCCACGCCGCGCCCGGCGAGCGCGCGCGCCGCCGGATGGTGCCCCGCGTAGCCGAAGAACGACCCGCCGGCCAACGCGGCGCGCAGCGGGCGCTCGAGGGTAGCGAGCAGTGCTCCTTCCGTCCCACGCTCCGACAGCACGACATATCCCGGCGGCACATCGGCCGCCGTCATGGCACCACGCTGAACACCGGCATCGGTTTGCTCCGACCCCTCAGATCCAGCGACCCCTTCGCGGTCATCTTGGGCGGCGACGTGAGGGCCTTCTTCATCGGCGCGGTGAGCAGGATCTCGCCCCCCTCCGCGCGCGCGCAGAGCCGGCTCGCGATGTTCACCGCGTCGCCGATGACGGTGTACTCCAGCCGCCGCTCCGAGCCGATATAGCCGGCGAAACTCTCGCCGTAGTTGAGCCCGATGCCCGCCTCCATCGCGGGGCGCCCGTCCGCGCTCCACCGCTCGTTCAGCTCCTTGAGCTCGCCGAGCATGTCGACCGCCGCCGCCATCGCGCGGTCGGCGTCGTCGGGCGATCCGATCGGCGCGCCCCACTGCGCCATCACCGCGTCGCCGATGAACTTGTCGAGCGTGCCGCCGTGGCGGAACACGATCTCCACCATCACGCTGAAGTACTCGCTCAGGAGCGTCGCCACGTCGTTGGGGCTCATCTTCTCCGAGAGGGTGGTGAACCCCCGGATGTCGCTGAACAGAATGGCGATGGCACGCTTGTCGCCCCCCAGTTTCACCTGCTCGCCGGCGCCGGCGATCCGCGCGGCGAGCGTGGGTGCGAAAAAGCGCTCGAAGTTGCTCCGCACGATCGTCTCGCGGCGGATGCGCTCGGCGAAGCGGCTGTTCTCGAGCGCCACCGCGGCGATGTTCGAGAAGGCGACCAGGAAGTCCAGGTCCTCGTCGCCGAAGCGCTGGGTGGCGGTGACGTTGTCCACGTAGAGCACGCCGAGCACCGCATCGCCGGAGCCGATCAGCGGCGTGCACATCGCCGACCGCACGCTCCGCATCACGATGCTCTGCCCGCCGAAGCGCTCGTCCTCGGCCGCGTTGTCGGAGAGGATCGCCACTTTTTCGTCCGCCGCCTTGCGCGCGATCGACTGCGGCACGCACCGGCCGGTGACGACGCCCTTCCGGTCGCGCGCGATCTTCGGCACTCGCTCCCCCTTCTCGTCCACGAGCTCGATCGCCACCCGGTCCACATCCATGATCTCGAACACGAGCTGGGTGATGCGGTCGAGCAGCGCGTCGGCGTCGGCCACCCGCGAGAGACCCTTCGACACTTCGAGCAGGAGCGCGAGCTTCTTCTCGGTGCGCTCGCCGCCCGAGGCGCGTGCCGTTTCCGCCTTGGCCGACGCGAGATCGGTGGCGCGGAAGACGGTCGACAGCGGTCCGCTGGGTCCGCCAATGGCCAGCTCGCGTAGGATCGTCGAGCTCGGCCGCGCGGGCGGGCCGGCCGGGGAGGCGAGCGCGCTCACCGATGGCCGGGGCGGCGGGGCCGGCTCGAGAAAGGCGATCCGGAAGGGCACCTTGCCGAACATCACGACGTCACCGTCGTTCACCGCCGCTTCCTCGATCAGCGCGCCGTTCACGAAGCTGCCGTTGCTCGACGCAAGATCGCGCACGCGCACCGAGGTCGCGCTGGCGGTGATCTCCGCGTGGCGACGGGAGATGGTGGGGTCGAACACCGGGATGTCGCTCGAAGAGGCGCGGCCGAGCACGAGCGTGTGCGCTTCCGGGAGCTCGTACGCCTGGCCGCCCGCATCGTTGATGAGCTTGAACGGCATGCGGCTAATATGGCGCGGGCGGCGCGGCCTGCCTAGCGCGCGGCGCGCCGCACCTGCGCAATCGCCGTGAGCATCGCGCGCGCCTTGCTCTCCGTCTCCTCCCACTCGCGCGCGGGCACCGAATCGGCCACGATCCCCGCGCCGGCCTGCACGTGCGCCGTGCCGCCGGCGAGGACGCAGGTGCGGATCGTGATCGCGAGGTCCATCCGCCGGTCCCCCGCCGCAATGTAGCCCACCGCGCCGGCGTACGGGCCGCGCCGCTCGGGCTCGAGCCCGTCGATGATCTCCATCGCGCGCACTTTGGGCGCGCCGGTCATCGTCCCGGCGGGGAAGGTCGCGCGAAAGACATCGATGGCGCTCGCCTCCGCCGCCAGCTCCCCTTCGACTTGGCTCACGAGATGGAGCACGTGGCTGTAGCGCTCCACCGCGAAGAGATCGGTCGCGCGCACCGTGCCGTAGCGCGCCACGCGGCCCACGTCGTTGCGGCCGAGGTCCACGAGCATCGCGTGCTCGGCGCGCTCCTTCTCATCGGCGAGCAGCTCCGCCGTCAGGCGCTCGTCGTCGGCGGCGGTCGCGCCGCGGGGGCGCGTGCCCGCGATCGGGCGCACGGTGACGCGTCCGTCCGCCACGCGAACGAGCAGCTCCGGGGAGCTGCCGACGAGCTCGACGCCGTCGAGCACCAGGTGGTACATGTACGGGCTCGGATTGAGCACGCGCAGCGCCCGGTAGAGCGAGAGCGGGTCGAAGTCGAGTGGGACGGCGATGCGGCGCGCGAGCAGCGCCTGGAAGCAGTCGCCGGCGGCGATGTGGTCGTGAATGCGCTCCACGCCGCGCTCGAACTCCGCGCGCGTGAGGCTCGACGATCCCGCGGCGGGGGGCACGGCGGGGTCGAGCTCGAGCGGCGGCAGCGCGTGCGGGGCGCGGAGCCGCGCGATCACGTCGGCGATCTCGCGCTCGGCCTCGCCGTGGAGCGCGGCGAGCGCCGCGCGGTCCGCCCCGGCGGTGACGGGAACGCCGACCACCACGCGCGCCTGCGCGTGGAGGTTGTCGATGATCACCACCGCGCGCGTGAACACGAAGAGCGCATCGGGGGCGTCGATAGCGCGCGGCGGCGGGTGCGGCAGCCGCTCGATCAGGCGCGCGACGTCGTAGCCGAAATACCCGACGGCGCCCCCCCAGAAGGCGCCGAGCTCCGGCACGTGCGCCGGCGCGTGGGCGACGAGCAGCGCGCGGAGATCGGCGAGGGGATCGGCGGGGCGGCGGGCCCCTCGCCACCCGGCGGCCGGCGTCCAATCCTCCACCGTGCCGTCGCGCAGCCGCCACGCGGTGCGCGGCTCGGTGCCGAGGAAGGTGTACCGCGCCCACGTCTCGCCCCCCGCGGGCGCGCTCTCGAGGAGGAAGGCGAAGGGGCCCCGCCGGAGCTTCGCGAACGCGGACACGGGCGTGTCGGTGTCCAGCAGGCAGTCGCGCCAGACGGGCACGAGCCCGCCGCGCGCGCCGAGTGCGGCGAAGCGATCGAAGCTCATCGTCCCCGCGCTTGCCGCGTCCGCGACCCGCCGCGACATTCCTCTTCCATGAAAGGCGCCTCCGCGCTTCGATTCGCCGCGTCTGCCGTGGTGATGCTCGTGATCCTCGTGCCGGCGGCGGCGCCGACCGCGGGGGCACAGGACTGGAACGACGCGCGCACCCGCGCGCTCGTCGAGCGCGCCACGGCGCGCCGCGCGTCCCAGATCGCCGATACCGCGCTCGCCGCCTACTCCGCCATCGCCAACGGCTATCTGACGTTCCTCGGCCAACTGGGCGAAGGGCTGCGGCTGCCGCCGAAGATCCTCCGCACCGACCAGCTCGCGCTCCAAGTGTACTGGCACGCGCCCGACCAGAGCAAGCAGGTGATCGTCGGGCGCCGCGACACGCTGCTGCTGCCGACGGACATCCATTACCACCGGGACCACCTCGGCATCGTGCAGAACAATTTCCCGAGCGTGATTCGTCTGGGTGAGGGGGACGAAGTGCGCGATGTCCCGCACCCGTTGTCCGGCGCCGGCCTCGCGGCGTACGATTTCGCGATCACCGATTCGCTCCGGATCCGCCTCCCCGACCGGACGCTGGACGTGTACGAGGTGCGGGTGCGGCCGCGCGATCCCGCGCAGCCGCGGGTGGTCGGCGCGGTGTACGTGGACACGGCCACCGCGCAAGTGGTGCGCATGGCGTTCAGCTTCACGCGCGCGGCGTATCTCGATGCGCAGCTGGAGGACATCTCGATCGTGCTCGAGAACGCGCTCGTCGAAGGCCGCTTCTGGCTCCCCTATCGCCAGGAGGTCGAGATCAGGCGCAGCGGCACCTGGCTCGATTTCCCCGCGCGCGGGATCATCCGCGGGCGCTGGGAGATCTGCTGCTACCAGGTGAACGTCGCGCTGCCCGCGCAGCTGTTCACGGGCCCGGAGATCGCCGAGCTGCCGTCGCGACAGCTCGCCGCGTACCGATGGCAGGGGAACATCCTCGATTCGCTGCCGGAGGAGGCGCGGGTCGCGACCGACGCCGACGTGCTGCGCGTGCAGGCGGAGGCGCGCGAGCTCATCGCGGCGCGGGCGCTCGCGCCGCGCGTCGGCGCGTCGATGTCGGCGCCGCGCCTCTCCGACTTCGCGCGCGTGAACCGGGTGGAGGGGCTCGCGCTGGGCGCCGGTGGCACCTGGCACGCGGCCCCCGCGCTCGCGCTGGGGCTCCTGGCGCGCTACGGATTCGACGATCACGCGCTGAAGGCGCGCGGTGCGGCGACGCTCGCGCTCCCCTCCGGCCGCTCGCTCGGGCTCTTCGTGCAACGGGAATACCGCGACGCGGGCGACGTGGCGGAGCGGTCGCTCGTCGTGAACAGTCTGGCGGCGCAGGAATACGGGAGCGACTTCACGGACCCGTACGAGGTGCGCGCGGCGGGGATCCGCGCCGGGCTCGGCGCGTGGCACGACGTGCGATTCACGCTCACGGCGTCGTACGAGGACCAGGGGGCGCTCGCGGTGCACGCCGTCCCGTGGACGGGGACGTACGGCGGCACGCTCCCCGCGTGGCCGATCGACGAGTGGCGCCTAGCGCTGCGCGTCGAGCGCGACTGGGTGGTCGGCCCGGTGAGCGATCTCCGGCTCGAGGCGACGCTCAGCGGCGGCTGGCTCACGCCGCACGACACGACGATCGCCGGCGCGCCCGCGCGCTTCGGCCGCGCGTTCGCGGAGGCGACGCTCTCGCAGGCGATCGGCACGCACCGTTTGCTGCTCCGCACCAGCATCGGGGCCGTGAGCCCCGCCGCGTCGCCGCCGCAGGAACAGCTGTTGCTCGGCGGTCCGATCACCGGCCCGGGCGACGGCTACCATCAGTTCGCGGCGGCGTTCGGCGCGAGCCAGCGTGTGGAGTGGCGTTCGCCGCTCCCCTTCCCGACGATCGCGCTCGGCGCCTTCGGCCGCACGCCGGCGTCGTTCACGCTCGCGCCCTACGCGCACGTGGTGTACGTGGATCGCACGGCGAGTTTCGCGGCCCCGGCGGAGGGGTGGTACCCTTCGCTCGGCATCGGCGCGATCTTCTTCTACGACTTACTGCGGATCGACGTGGCGCACGGATGGCGCGAGGGCGGGTGGACGCTCGGCGTCGATCTCGCGCACGACCTGTGGAGCATCCTATGAGACGAGGCGGGATCGCCGCCGCGCTGACGCTGTGCGCCCTCGCGGCGGGCACCGGGGCGCCGGCCGCGCAGCAGGCCGACACGACGGCCGCCGCGTCGCAAGAGCCGCTCTCCACGCGCACCGACGCGTGGCTCGCGGCGGGCTTCGCCGTCGGCATCGTGGCGTTCGCCCCGTATGACGAGAAGATCGCGGTCTGGTCGCAGGACTCCTCGGTGCAGACGAGCTCGCGCACGAGCATCGCCAACGCGTTCAACTGGGGCGGCGGCGCGGGCGCCATCCTCCTCTCGGCGGCGACCTACGGCGTCGGGCGCCTCGCCGGCTCGCGCCCGGTCTCCGAGCTCGGACTCCGCGCCACCGAGGCGATCATTCTCAGCGGTGCGATCACGGGGCTCGCGAAGGGCGTGTTGGGGCGCCAGCGGCCGTACGTGAACATCAACGACCCCGACTATTTCGTGGTCGGGAAGGGCTTCAGCGACGGCGCGTACACGTCGATGCCGTCGGGGCACACGACGGCGGCGTTCGCCTTCGCCTCGGCGGTCACGGACGAGACGCATCACTATTGGCCGCGGCAGACCTGGTGGGTGGCGACCCTCTCGTACGGCGGCGCGACGATGGTCGGCCTGGCGCGCATCTATTCGAACAAGCATTGGAGCACCGACGTGGTGGCGGGCGCGATGGTGGGCACGCTCACCGGACTCGGCGTGGTGCGCTGGCATCGCGCGCATCCGAATTCGAAGCTGGACAAGTGGCTTCTGCCGACCGGCATCGCGCCGGCGAAGGGCGGCGCGAACCTCACCTGGTCCGTCACCTTCTGAGATGACCGAAGCCCGCGTCGCCACCGTGGACGCTTACGTCCTTCGCCGCGCGCACGGGCGGTGGGAAACGCTGCTGCTCTGTCGCGCCGAGGGCACGCGATGTGCCGGCGCGTGGGAGGCGGTGCACGGGCACATCGCGCCGAATGAGCGGCCGGAGGACGCGGCCATCCGTGAGGTGCGTGAAGAGACGGGGCTCGCCGTGGAGCGCCTGTACAATGTGTCGGTGCAGCCGTTCTACCTGCATCAGAGCGGACTAGTGACGCTCGCCGTCGCCTTCGCGGCGGTGGTGCCGGCGGGCGCCCCTCCGCAGCTCGGGGGCGAGCACGGCCGGTGCGAGTGGCTCGCGCTCGATGCGGCGGCGGCGAAGCTCGTGTGGCCGCGATCCCGCGCCGCGCTCGCGGACATCGCGCTGCTCCTCGCCGGGGGCGATGCCGGCCCGGTGGAAGACGTGCTGCGGGTGCGATAGCGTGCGCCGATGATCGAGCGCCGTTGGCTGCTCGCGCTGATCGCGCTCTTCGCCGCGCTCCTCTTCCTCGAGCTGCCCGGCACGCCGCTCATCGAGCCCGACGAGGCGCGCTACGCCGAGATCCCGCGCGAAATGCTCGCCGCCGGCGATCTCGTGACGCCGCGCCTCAACGGCACGAAGTACTACGAGAAGCCGCCGCTGCTCTACTGGGCGAACGCGGCGAGCTTCACGATACTCGGCACGACGCCGTTCGCCGCGCGGCTGCCGGCGCGACTCGCGGCGCTGGGCACGGCGGCGCTCATCGCCTTCTCGCTCGGCGGGGAGTGGGGGCTCTGGGCCGCGCTGATCCTGCTCTCGGCGCCGCTCTCGTTCGTGCTGGGCCGCTACAACGTCACGGATGGTGTGCTGACGTTCGCGATGACGCTCACCTTGGTGTCGATGCGGTCGTTCCTCGCTCGACGCGAACGCGGAGACGGCGCGGCGGGCGCGCTCACGCTGCTCGGACTCGGCGCGGCGCTCGCGGTGCTCGCGAAGGGACTCGTCGGCATCGTGCTCCCCGGGCTCGTCTTCCTCCTCTGGGTCGCGCTGCTGGGCGAGTGGCGCCGACTGCGCGAGCTGCTGCTGTCGCCGGCGCCGATCGTGTTCCTCGCTGTCGCCGCTCCCTGGTTCGTCTTGATGGAGCGGGCGAATCCGGGGTTCTCGCAGGTGTTCTTCATTCGCGAGCATTTCCAGCGGTTCGCGACGAACGAGGCCAAGCGGGAAGGGCCGATCTACTATTTCGTGCTCCCGTTCATCGGCGGCTTCCTCCCGTGGACGATCCCGTTCGGTGCCTGGCTGGCGACGGCGCGCGTGCGCACGCGCGCGGCATTTCGGGAGCGAAGCGATGAGCTGCTGTTCGCGCTCTGGTTCTTCGTGATCCTGGGCTTCTTCTCCATCTCGAAGTCCAAGTTGCTGCCCTACATCCTTCCCGCGATCCCGGCGGCGGCGGCGCTCACGGCGCGCGTGATCGTCGGGGCGCTGCCCAACCTGCGAGGCGCGATCGTCGCGTACGCGGCCGTCATCACCGTCGTCGTGGGCGGCGGGCTCGCCTTCGCCGTCATGACGGTCTTGCTCTTCCAGTACGGTGTCGAACCGGTCGCCGGCCTCAGCGTGGTGGCGCTGATCGCGGGTTCGTGCGCCGCCGGCTGGGTCGCGCGGCGCGACCAGCGTCGTGCGCTGATCGCCGCGGCGCTGGGGTGGGCCGGCATGTATCTCGTGCTCGGCCTCTACCTGCCGCGTCTCTCGCACGAGCTCTCGACCTCCGACCTGGCGCGCGCCGCGTCCGCCGTCCCCCGCGCGCGCGTGGTCGCCTATCGCAACTATCCGCAGGGCTTCGCGTGGACGCTCGGCCACCCCATTCCGGTGGTCGAGTTCACCGGCGAACTCGCGAGCGACGGCGTGCGCCCCGCCGACCTCTTCTGGTCCCGCGAGGATTTCGCCCGCCGCTGGCGCGCGGGTGAGCCGATGGCCGTCGTCCTGCGGCAGCGC
The DNA here is from genome assembly GCA_043762555.1 of Gemmatimonadaceae bacterium. GTDB lineage: Bacteria > Gemmatimonadota > Gemmatimonadetes > Gemmatimonadales > Gemmatimonadaceae > DATKOH01. The sequence goes on from JAYUMO010000347.1 coordinate 9,756, forward strand.
GATCGAAAGAATTGGATCACCGATCCCGATTCGCTCGCCGACCCGGTCGCGTTCAACAGGAACTATCTTGTAGTCACCAACGTCCGCCCCGATCCCCCCGCCCGCACGCCATGAGCGCCGAGAAGACGCTGATCCGCGATACCTTTCTCCCGTTCTCCCGCCCGTCGCTCGGCGAGGAGGAGATCGCGGAGCTGCTCGACTCGATCCGGTCCGGGTGGATCACCACCGGGCCCAAGGTGGAGCGCTTCTCGCAGATGTTCGCGGCGTACGTGGGCGGCAAACACGCGGCGGCGCTCTCGTCGGCCACCGCGGGGCTCCACGTCGCGCTGCTCGCGCACGGCGTGGGCCCGGGCGACGACGTGATCACCACGCCGCTCACCTTCGCCGCCACCGTGAACATGATCGTGCTCACGGGCGCCACGCCGGTGCTCGCGGACATCGATCGGCACACGCTGCAGGTGCGCCCCGAAGAGATCGCGCGCCGCATCACGCCGCGCACCAAGGCGGTGATCGTCGTCCACTACGTGGGCGACGCCGTGGACCTCGACCCGATCCTCGATCTCGCGAGCCGACACCACTTCGCGGTGATCGAGGACGCCGCCCACGCCGTGGGCACTGAATACAAGGGGCGCCGCATCGGGTCGTTCGCCACCACCTCGGTGTTCTCCTTCCATCCGAACAAGAACATCACCACCGGCGAGGGCGGTATGCTCGTCACGCCGGACGAGGAGATCTTCGAGCGGGTGTCGCTGCTGCGTTTCCACGGCATGGATCGGAACGCCTGGAAGCGCTTCGCGAAGGCGGGTTCGCCGCGCTACGACATCACGATGCCCGGCTTCAAGTACAACATGATGGACCTCCAGGCGGCCCTCGGCATCCACCAGCTGCCCAAGCTCGACGGGTTCATTGCGGCCCGACGCCGCCTCGCGATGCGCTACCGGGAGGCGTTCCGCGATCTACCCGCGCTCATCCTCCCGTCGCCCGCGCCGTATCCCACGCGACACGCCTGGCATCTCTACACACCGCTGGTGGATCTCGACGCGCTCACCATCGACCGCGACCGCTTCATGCAGGAGCTCAAGGATCGCAACATCGGCGTTGGCCTCCACTACACGGCGGTGCACGAGTTCTCGTACTATCGCGATCGCTTCGGCTGGCGCGCCGAGGACTATCCCGACTCGCACTTCGTCTCGGAGCGGATCATGTCGCTCCCGCTCTTCCCGTCGCTCTCCGACGACGACCAGGACGACGCGATCGCCGCCGTGCGCGACGTGGCCGCGAGGTTCGCGCGATGACCGCGGGCGCCGGGCGCGGGATGGTGTCGGTCGTGATCCCCGTGTACAACGAGGAGGCGATGCTGCCCGCGCTCTTCCCGCGCCTGCTCGCCGCGCTCGACGCGCTGCATCGCCCGACCGAAGTGATCCTGGTGGACGATGGGAGCCGCGACCGCTCGATCGAGCTCCTGCGCGGCGAATCGCAGCGGCATCCGGGGCGCGTGCGCGTGGTGGAGCTCTCGCGGAACTTCGGGCAGCACCCGGCGATCCTCGCCGGATTTTCGGTCGCGCGCGGCGAGATCATCGTCACGCTCGACGCCGACCTCCAGAATCCCCCCGAGGAGATCGCCAAGCTCGTCGCGAAGATCGACGAGGGCTTCGACGTGGTGGGCGGCGTGCGCCAGCAACGGCGGGACACGCTCTTCCGCCGTGGCGCATCATGGCTGGTGAACCGGGTGACCGTCGCCATCACGGGCATCCGGATGAGCGACTACGGGTGCATGCTCCGCGCCTACTCGCGCGAGATCGTGGAGCTGATCGACCGGAGCGAGGAGCACTCGACCTTCATCCCGGCGCTCGCGCAGAGCATCGCGCGCCGCCCCACGGAAGTCCCGGTCGCGCACGCGGAACGCGTGGCGGGCGACTCCAAGTACTCGCTCTACCGCCTCATCCGGCTCAACTTCGACCTGATGACGGGCTTCTCCGTGGTGCCCTTGCAGCTCTTCACGCTGTTCGGATTCATCACCGCGGGCGGCGGCGTGCTCTTCGGCGCCTACCTGCTCGTGCGCCGCTTCATCCTCTTGCGCGCGTCGGAGGCGGAAGGCGTCTTCACGCTCTTCGCGCTCGCGTTCGTGGTGATGGGCGTCCTGATGGCGGGGGTGGGCATCGTCGGCGAATACGTGGGGCGCATCTATCAGGAAGTGCGCGGCCGGCCGCGCTATCTCATCCGCCACGTCTCCGACGGCGACGCGGGCCAATGACCGCGCCGCGCATCGTGGTCTTCGGCTATTCGGACGTGGGCGACGCGTGCCTCGCGCTGCTCCTGCAGCGCGGCGCGAATGTGGCCGCGGTCTACACGCATAGCGACACGCCGGGCGAAGCGCGCTGGTTCGCGTCGGTGGCGGAGCGCGCGCAGGGGGCGGGGATAACGGTGCTCCTCGACGCCGATCTCCGCACCGCACGCGGCCTCGAGGAGCTGAAAGCGCTCACCCCCGATCTCCTCCTCTCCTTCTACTACCGGGAGATCATCCCCGCCGAGGCGCTCGCCGTCGCGCCCCTGGGCGCCTTCAACATGCACGGCTCGCTCCTCCCCAAGTACCGGGGGCGCGCGCCGGTGAATTGGGCGGTGGCGCTCGGGGAGCGGGAGACGGGCGCGACGCTGCACGTGATGACCAAATTCGCCGACTCGGGCGACGTCGTGGACCAGGAAGCGGTGCCGATCGGGCCCGACGATCTCGCCGCCGACGTGCAGTCCCGGGTGCGCGACGCCGGCGTGCGTGTGCTCGACCGCCAGCTCGACGCGCTGCTCGCCGGCACCGCGCCGCGTCGCGCGCAGGCCCACGCGGCCGCCACGAAGTTCGGCCGCCGGAAGCCGGAGGACGGCGAGATCGACTGGACGCGGCCGGCCGCCGACATCCACAATCTGGTGCGCGCGGTGTCGCATCCCTATCCCGGCGCCTTCGCGTCCGTGGCGGGAGCGACACTCCACGTGTGGCGCACGCGCCGCGCCGACGACGCGCCCGCGACCCCGCGCCCGACCCCCGGCACCATTCGCGTGGAGCACGAGCGCGCCTTCGCCGCCTGCGGCGACGGCCGCCGGCTCGAGCTCCTCAGCGCCCAAGTGAACGACGAACGGGAGCTCGACGGGGCCGCGCTCGCGCGCCGGCTCGCCGACCTCACGACCACTTCCCAGGCGACCTCCGCATGAGAGTCCTGATCCTCGGCGTCAACGGCTTCATCGGCAACGCGCTCACGCAGCGCATCCTCGGCACCACCGACTGGGAGGTGTTCGGGCTCGACATGACCGTCGAGAAGATCGAGCCCTTCCTCGGGGACAAACGCTTCCGCTTCCTCGAAGGGGACATCGCGATCAACAAGGAGTGGATCGAGTACCACATCAAAAAGTGCGATGTGGTGCTCCCGCTCGTCGCGATCGCCACACCGGCCACGTACGTCCAGAATCCGATGGCCGTCTTCGAGCTCGACTTCGAGGAGAACCTGCGCATCGTGAAGCAGTGCGCGCGCTACGGGAAGCGCGTCGTCTTCCCGAGCACGAGCGAGGTGTACGGGATGTGCCCCGATGCGGAGTTCGACGAGGAGACGTCCACGCTCGTCTACGGGCCGATCAACAAGCAGCGCTGGATCTATTCCACCAGCAAGCAGCTCCTGGACCGCGTGATCTACGCGCTCGGCCAGCAACAGGGGCTGCGCTTCACCCTCTTCCGGCCCTTCAACTGGATCGGCCCGCATCTGGACAACGTCGATTCCCCGAAGGAGGGGAGCTCGCGCGT
>JAYUMO010000348.1:0-8114 GCA_043762555.1 Gemmatimonadaceae bacterium
CCGCGTCCACCAATCAAGAGGTCGCGATGGGGCAGCAGGCGGCGGCGCAGGCCACGCATCAGCTGCCGATGGTGCAGGACCCCGAGATCGACCGCTACATCAACGTGCTCGGCGACTCGCTCGCGAGCGTGAGCGACACGCGCGATCTCGAGTGGCACTTCTACGTGGTGAACAGTCCCGAGATCAACGCCTTCGCGCTGCCCGGCGGCTTCGTCTTCGTGAACCGCGGGCTCATCGAGCGCGTCGACAGCCTGGACGAGCTCGCCGGCGTGCTCGGCCACGAGATCGGACACGTCACGCAGCGGCATACTGTGAAGATGCAGCAGAAAGGGCAAGCCACCGAGATCGGGATCGCGCTCGCGTGCGTGCTCACGCGGGCGTGCGGGAGCGCGGCGGCGGGGGAGGCGATCAGCATCGGCGCCGGCGCCACGTTCGCGAAGTTCAGCCGCGACGCGGAACGGGAAGCGGACTCGGTGGGGATGATCTACGTGACGCGCGCCGGGATCGATCCGCGGGGGATGACGTCGATGTTCGAGAAACTCCTGGCGGAGCGGAAACGGAGCCCGGAAAAGCTCGAGGCCTGGTTCACCACCCACCCGATCGAGGAGGACCGGATCGCGTTCTCGCTCGACGCGATCGCCAAGATGGACCACCGGCAGCTCGAGCTGCTGACGCGCGACTCGCCGAATTTCCGGAAGTTCAAGAAGCGCTTCGACGCGCTCCCTCCCTACCCGCCCCAGCCGTCCAACTAGAGCTGACGCCGGGGCCGCGCTAGTCGCCGCGGCCGCGCAGCTTGGCGGCGCGCGCCACGAGCTCGGAGGCGATCGGCGGCGACGCACTGTCGTAGCGCGCGATGCCCAAGGTCAGCTGGAGCGGCGCCTTGTTCTCCGGATGATCGCTGTTGTGGCGCTTCACTCGCGTGCGGAGTCGCGGCCCGATCACGTCCTCGGTCTCCTCGGCGGCGTCGAGCACGAGCACCGCGAAATCGTTCGAGCCGAGCCGCGCCACCACGTCGGAGGCGCGGAAGGTCTCGCGCAGGATCGCGGCCGCGGCGACGATCGCCCGGTCCCCCTCCAGGCGGCCGAAGGTCTCGTTGACCTCCTTCAGTCCCGTGACCTCGGTGGACGCGAGCAGCAACCCGCGCGTGCGCGGGGCGAGCCGGAGATGGTGGTCGGCCAGGGTGAGGAAGCCGCGGCGGTTGTAGAGGCCCGTGAGCTCATCGGTGAGCGCAAGCTGGCGCAGCGTCGCCTGCAGCCGCTCGCGCTCGATCGCGTAGCGCAGCACGCGCACGAGCAGCGGGCCGTCCAGCGGATCGCCGATCATCCAGTCCTGCGCGCCCGTCTCGAGCGCCTGCGCGCCCGCCCTTTCGGCATCCTTGCTGCCGGTGAACACGACGACGGGAACATCCGGCGCCTCGATCCGCGAGCGCACGAGCGCGTCGATCGCACCCTCGGGAGACGCCGCGGCGTCCACCAGCACCACGTCCACGCCCCCCGCCGCGAGGCGATCGAGCCCCTCCGGCGTCCCCACCGGCGCGTGCGACACGGTGAATTTCTGCGTCCCGCCGCGCGTGGCGCCCTCGAGCGCATTGCGCACCGTGACGGCGGTCGCCTTCTGGCCGATGTAGAGTACCGACGTGGCGGGCGGTTTCATGGTTCGCGTTGGGTCGTAGGGGAAAGCGGTCCCGCATCTGTGGACGCGGCGGCGGGCGCGACGGTCACGCCGCTGCCGTCGTGGCTGTTGCTATTGTTGTTGGCCGCCGCGCCGCGCGGCATCATTCCGTCATGCGCATCGCCCTCACGATCGCCGGCTCCGACTCCGGCGGCGGCGCCGGGATCCAGGCCGACCTCAAGACCTTCCATCAGTTCGGGGTTTTCGGCACATCGGTCGTGACGGCGGTGACGGCGCAGAACACCCGCGGCGTCGTCGCGTGGGAGGCGGTGACCCCCGCGCTCGTGACGGCGCAGCTCGATGCCGTCGCCGGCGACCTCCGCCCCGGGGCCGTGAAGAGCGGGATGCTCGCCGGCCGCGCCATCATCGACGTGGTCGCGGACGGGCTGCGGCGACACGCGCTCGCCCCCTACGTGCTCGATCCGGTGATGGTCGCGACGTCCGGGGATGCGCTCGCCGACGATGGCGCCGCGGCGGCGATCGCCGCGCAGCTGTTGCCGCTGGCGACGCTCGTGACGCCGAACTTGGATGAGGCGGAGCGGCTCACCGGCCGCGCCGTGCGCGACCTCGGCGCCATGGAAAACGCCGCGCGCGAGCTGGTGACGCGAGGCGCCCGCGCGGCGCTCGTGAAAGGCGGTCACCTCCTTGGCGCCGATGTGGCCGACGTGCTCTTCGACGGACACGAATCCCGTGTGTTCCGGCACCCGCGCCTCGACAGCCGCAACACCCACGGCACCGGCTGCGCCCTCTCGGCCGCGATCACCGCGCAGCTCGCGCTCGGCGTGGAGCTCCTCCCGGCCGTGGAGCGCGCGCTCGCCTTCGTGCACGCGGCCATCGCGTCCGCGCCCGGGCTGGGCGGCGGCCACGGGCCGCTGAACCTCTTCTCCTCCGCGGACCGCTGAGAACGCGCTAGCCGGCCCCCACCCGCCGCACGAACGCCCGCACCAGCGCTTTGAACTTCTCCGCGCCGCGCGCCGTCACCGCGAGCACGTCCGCGTGATCGAGCGGGCTGTCGCTCATTCCCGCCGCCGCATTCGTGATGCAACTCACGCCGGCGACGCGCATCCCGAGCGCCCGCGCGGCGATCACCTCGGGCACGGTGGACATCCCCACCGCGTCGGCGCCGAGCCGCGCGAGCATTCGCACTTCGGCCGGCGTCTCGTAGCTCGGCCCCCGCAGGCCGACGTAGATCCCCTCGCGCACCGGGAGCCCGAGCGCGCGCGCGGATTCCCGGAGCTGCGCCAGCAGCGCCACATCGTACGGCGCGGACATGTCGGGGAAGCGCATCTCGCCCTCGCGCACGGCGCCGGTGAGCGGATTGCGGAACATGAGATTGATCTGATCGCGTATCAGCATCAGGTCGCCGGGATGGTACGCGGCGTTGATGCCGCCGGCGGCGTTCGACACGAAGAGCGTGCGCGCGCCCAGCGCATGCGCTACGCGCACCGGGAGCGCGCTGGTGGCGGCGCTGTGCCCCTCGTACATGTGGAAGCGCCCGGCGAAGGCGAGCACCGGGCAGCCCTCTAGCGTGCCGGCGGCGACGATCCCGGCATGACCACTCACGCCGGTCGCCGGGAAGCCGGGGATCTCCGCGAAGGACACCTCGGTGCGCGGCTCGAGCTCGCTCGCCAGCGCGCCGAGCCCCGACCCGAGGATGAGCGCCAGCCGTGGCGCGGGTGAGCCGGCGCGCGCCGCGATCGCGCGCGCGGCCTCCTCTACCCGGGGCTCCGAATCAGCAGACGCGCGCATCAGCCGCCCATCGCGGCGATCTCGCCGCGCACCCGCTCCACGAGCACTCGCCGTTCCTCCCACGGGAGGAAGGCGCTCTCGAAGCCGTTCAGCGCGATCCGCCCGAGCTCGGCTTTGGTGAAGGCGAGCGACTCGGCGGCGTGCGCGTACTCATCCACGAGCGTCACACCGCTCATCAGCCGGTTGTCGGTATTGAGCACCACGTTCATCCCGCGGTCGAAGTAGCCGCGCACCGGATGCGCGGCGTAGCTCGCGGCGGCGCGCGTCTGCACGTTGCTCGTGAGACAGATCTCGAGGGCGAGCCGGCGGTCGTTCACGTAGCGCGCGAGCGACGGGTCGTCCCCGAGCCGGGTGGCGTGTCCCAGGCGGTCCGCGCCGCAGTCGTGCACCGCCTGGCGCACCGAGTCGGCGCCGTCCCCTTCCCCCGCGTGCACGGTGACGGCCAGCTCGTGGCGCCGCGCGTGCTCGAAGGCCGCCCGATGGGCACGGGCCGGATGCCCGCGCTCCGCTCCCGCGAGATCGAAGCCCACCACGCCCCGGTCCTTGAAGGCGACCGCGAGCTCCGCGAGCTCTACCGAAAAGCGGGGGTCCAGCTGGCGAAGCCCGCAGAGGATGATACGGCCCATGGTTCCGGTGTGCTGCGCGCCGCGCTCGATGCCGCGCAGGGCGGCGTCCACCGCGTCGCCCATCGACATCCCCTCCCGCGTGCAGAGCACCGGTGCGTAGCGGATCTCGATGTAGCGCACGCCGTCGCGCGCCGCATCCTCCACCAGCTCGCCGGCGATCCGGTCGAGCGCGTCGGCACGCTGCATCACCGAGAGTGTGATCGTGAAGCGTTGGAGGTATTCCTCCAGATCGTGCGCGTCGCGCACCACCATGTGCGCCGCGACCTCGGCCGCGTCCTTGCCGGGCACCTGCTTCCCGTACTCGCGCGCCAGCTCCACGAGCGTGCCGGCACGCAGCGACCCGTCCAGATGACAGTGGAGCTCCGCCTTCGGGAGCGCCGTGAGCCACTCGCGCGTGATCGCCGGCGGCATGCGCTAGTGCGGGTCCTCCGCGCCGGCGTCGCTCTCGCGCGCCGAGAGCACGCGGACGATCGTCCCCGCAGCGGCGATCGCGGCCGGATCCAGGGGGAGACCGCGGCTGTCGGTGAGCGAGCGCGTGCCGCGCTCGATGTCGCGCGCGGCCTCCGCGTTCCATTGACGCACGACATCCAACACCGGCGAATCGGCGGGCACATCCACCCGCTCACCGTTCACGAACACCGGCACGGATCGCATCCGCACAAGCTAGCGGCCCCCGGCGCCCCAAGGGAGGGCGCGGCGCGGGCCCAGTTGACCCCAGCCCGCGGCGCGGCGAATTTCGTCCGGTGGACCGCCGCCCCGCTCGATACGTGATCGTGACTTGCCCGCCGCTCCCGTGCGGCGTGCGCCGGCGTCCATCATTCGCGCGCGGGCAGCTGGCGCGGTGAAACAAAAGCCCCTCATCCTCGGCATCGCCGGGGGCACCGGCTCCGGGAAGACGACCGTCGCCCGACGGGTAGCGGAGGCGCTGCACGGCGCATCCGTGATCGCGTTCGACATGGACGCGTACTATCGCAACCTCACGCACCTCACGCTCGACCTACGGCGCCACGTCAATTGGGATCACCCCAACGCCTTCGACTTCGAGCTCCTCCTCGCGCACCTCGTCGCGCTCGGTGACCGGCGGCCGATCGACAAGCCGGTGTACGATTGCGTCTGCCACCTGCGTGCGGAGGGCACGGTGCGCCTCGAGCCGGCGGACGTCTTCGTGATCGACGGCATCCTGCTCTTCGTGGACCCGCGCGTTCGCGCGCGCTGCGACGTGAAGGTGTACGTGGACGCCGACGCGGACATCCGCCTCGTGCGCCGCATCCGGCGCGACATGCGCAAGCGTGGCCGGCCGCTCGACGAGGTACTGGACCAATACCTCGCCACCGTACGGCCGATGCACGAGGAGTTCGTGGAGCCCAGCAAGCAGTACGCGGATGTCATCGTGCCGCGCGGAGGCGAGAACGCGGTCGCCCTCGAGATGAGCATCGCGCGCCTGCACCAGCGCCTCGCGGAGACGCGAACGTGAGCGCCGCCGGCGGCGAGCGGGTGCTGGTGGTGGACGACGAGCCCGATATCGTCGCGCTCGTCACCTACCACCTCGCGAAGGCAGGCTATCGCGTGAGCACGGCCGCCACCGGTCCCGACGCGCTCCGCGCGGCACGCGATGAGCGTCCGGCGCTCGTCGTCCTCGACCTGATGCTCCCCGGCATGTCGGGGCTCGAGGTGCTCGAGAAGCTGCGCGCGCACGACGCCACGCGCGAGATCGCCGTCCTGATGCTGACGGCACGGAAGGAAGAGCCCGACCGCATTCGCGGTCTCACCCTCGGTGCCGACGACTACCTCACCAAACCGTTCAGTCCGGCCGAGCTCGTGTTGCGCGTGGGCGCGATCCTGCGGCGGATGAGCGCCGGCGGCACCGGCGGCGACACGCTCACGATCGGCCCGCTCGTCGTCGACCGCGCGGCGCACGCCGTCGCAGTGGACGGCCGCCCGCTCGATCTGACGGCCACCGAGTACAAGCTCTTGCTCACGCTGGCCGAGCGCCGCGGCCGCGTGCAGGCTCGCACCCAGCTCTTGCAGACCGTCTGGGACGCCGCGCCCGACATCCAAACCCGCACCGTGGACATGCACGTCCAGCGACTGCGCACGAAGCTTGGGCCAGCGGGCGATCTCATCGAGACCGTGCGCGGCTTCGGCTACCGGATGTGCGCCACATGAGGCTCGCGCAGCGACTCCTACTCGGCACCGCGCTCGTGATCGCGGTGCTCGTGCTGATGCTGGCGGCGCTGGGCGGCGCGCGGCTCACGAGCGAGCTCGAGAGCTGGGAAACGGCGCAGCTGACGCGCGAGGCGAGGCTCATCGGCGTCCAGTGGACCGCGCGCACCGAACCCGAGACCTTCGCGCGCGACGCCGGCGTGGCCCTCGGGCACCGCGTCACGCTCATCGACTCGGCCGGGCACGTCCTCGGCGATTCCGAGTTCTCGGGCGACGCGCTGCGCGCGCTCAGCAACCACGCCGACCGTCCCGAGATCATCGCCGCGATGCGCGGCGAGATTGGCGTGTCGCGCCGCGCGAGCCCGTCGATCGGCGACCAGCGGCTCTATGTGGCCATGCGCGCCGCGCGCGGCGTCGCGCGCGTGTCGATCGAGACGCGCGAGCTCGATGCCGTCGTCGCGCGCGCGCGGCGCGACGTGTTCGCCTCCGGATCGGTGGCCCTGCTCGCGGCACTCGTCCTCGCCGTCGCCTTCGCGCGGAGCGTCTCCCGCCCGGTGGAGGAGCTGCGCGACGTCGCCCGCGCGCTCGCGGCCGGCGATCTGTCGCGCCGCCCCGCGCTCTCCGCGCCGGGCGAGCTCGGCGATCTCGCGGACGCCGTGCACCGGATGGCGGAGCAGCTCCAAGCCCGCCTCGCCGCCCTCCAAGCCGACGACGCGCTCATGGCCGCGCTCATCGACGCGCTCCAGGAGGGGGTCGCCGCCGTGGACGCGCACCGCCAAGTGGTGATCCTCAACGAGCCGGCGCGGCGCCTGCTCGGCATTGCCGATCGCGTGCCCTTCCCCGCCGATCTGCTGCCGCGCGATCCGACGCTTCGCGAGGCCTTGGCCGGCGCCTTCGCCGGCGACGCCTCCGAGCCCGGCGAGATCACCTTCGGCGGACGCGCCGTGATGCTCACCGCGCGGCCGCTTCGCGACGGCGGCGCGCTGCTCGCGTTCTTCGACCTCACCAACACACGCCGACTGGAAGCCGTGCGGCGCGACTTCGTCGCCAACGTGTCGCACGAGCTCAAGACGCCGATCACGATCATCGGGGGCTTCGCCGAGACGCTGGCGGCGGACGACCCGACCCCCGAGGAAAAGCGCCAGTTCGTGGAGGCGATCCGCGGCAACGCGCGCCGGATGCAGCGCCTCGTGGATGACCTGCTCGATCTCTCACGCATCGAATCCGGCGGCTGGGTGCCGAAGCCCGAGCGCGTCGAGCTTCGCGCCGCCGCCGCCGAGGTCGCGTCCACCTTCGGGGCCGCGGCGGCCGAGCGCGGCGTGACGCTCGAGCTCGCGATCGACGCCCGCGCCGCGGCCGTCACCGCGCTCCGCCAGGTGCTCAGCAACCTGGTGGACAACGCGCTCCGTCACACGCCCTCCGGCGGCCGAGTGACGATCTTCTCCGAGCCCGATGCCGGCGGCGTCGTGCTCGGCGTGCGCGACAGCGGCGCCGGCATCGCCGCCGAGCGCCTGCCACGCATCTTCGAGCGCTTCTATCGGGTGGACCCCGCGCGCTCCCGCGAGGTGGGCGGCACCGGACTCGGGCTCGCCATCGTGAAGCACCTCGTGGAAGCGCATCGTGGCCGCGTGTCCGCCGAGAGCGCCCCCGGCCACGGCACCATAGTACGAGCCGTCTTCCCCGAGCCCGCCGTTACCACCTCGTGACCGGGACGCGCGTTCCGGCGTGACGCCACCCCGCCATTCATTCCGCACTACCCGAACGGAGTGAATGTGTGAACACGGAATTCCAAGGCACGACCGAGCTGTACTACACACTCGAGGCGCACCACGACGCCGCCACGCTGTACGTGACCGGCACCCTCTCCACCGCCGGCGTGATCGCCGCGATGCACTGCTGCGAGCA